>NZ_JBTTDI010000010.1:0-46015 GCF_055796185.1 Bartonella sp. P12B
CGTCATAAAGGGGACGACTAAAATCATTCCCTCTAAAGAAAGGGCATGGGAAAAGCGTAGAGGGACGTAATTTGCTGTCAAAACATTTTGAAATCCAATTCTCCCCTTGCGTCAACGCAAAGTTTGTGAGCGCTCATGCTATTTTGCCAATCTCTGCAGACAAACAGATTATTCAAGGGCAAAAAAACATATCTCAAATCAAAACGCTCCTCTTAACGCAATAAAGAACGCTTTTCTTAAGCATGATGTGTTGTGAAATAATCACTTGTCTTGTTTGTTCTGTTGTGAAATAGGAAAATATTTCCTTTTGCATGGGAACTATGGTACCGGTTCATTGTGAAAAATAAATTTCGGTTTTCAATAAATTCCTTTTTCGTTCCTATCGAAAATGGAAAGAGAGAGTGTCTTGGGTGTGAGTATGTTTTGTTCGACTTTTTTTAAAAACCGTGAAATCTATGGACCACTTTGTGTTGGTTTCGATCCTAGTCATAAAGTTTTGCAATCATGGAATTTAAGTTGCGATTATAAAGGCTTAAAAGAGTTTTGTGACATCCTCTTAGCCGCGGTTGTTGGTAAAGTGGGTGTGATAAAGCCGCAAGTCGCTTTTTTTGAGTTGTATGGTGTGGAAGGTCTTCAAGTGCTCAAAGAGCTCATTGAAGATGCACGCGAACAAGGCTTATTGGTGATTGCTGATGCAAAAAGGGGGGATATTGGCTCTACTGTTGAAGCTTATGGGAGAGCTTGGCTCGGGTTAAGCAGTGCGTTCAAGGCGGATGCCATGACAGTCAATCCTTTTCTGGGGTTTGATGCGTTGATCCCTCTGATTAAAATTGCTGAAGAAACAGAAGCAGCGGTTTTTGTGGTTGTTCAATCTTCGAATCCAGAGGGGGAGACACTTCGAAATGCGCGCATCGGTGATCAGACACTTTCTGTTCATTTGGCACAGCGCCTTTGTGATTATAATAGCCAGTCTGTTGCTCAACATTATGCTGTTGGGCATTGTGCCGTTGGGCCCATCGGGGCGGTCATTGGAGCAACTTTGGGCAGTGAATCGAGAGAGACAATTGAACAGTTAAAAAACAGTCTGTTTCTTGTTCCAGGGATTGGGGCTCAGGGGGGAACAATTCCTCAACTGACAAACCAGTTTCCGCAAAATTTGTGGCAGAATATTATTCCCTCAATTTCAAGGTCGATTACAGATGCTGGTCGTAACAGTGCGGATTTAAAAACGCTGATCAATCATTTTGCACAGCAAGCGAAAAGCACACTGATGCCTTGAGATTTTTTGCAGAGGCAATCAATCTATCAAGCTCTTATAAGGAGGGTGCTTTTTTCTCGAAAAATGATTTTAGCTCCTCTGAAATCAGCAGCTGTTTTGATGCTTTCAAGAAAACATGCATGGGTTTCTTGAGATTGGAGGGCGCATGAGAAGGTGTTTTAAGGGAAGGGGAATGGAGGGAAAAGAGTGTAGGAGATGTGTTTTGAGAGGCATTGTTTAGGAGCAAATAAGCAAATCATTGTGGGGGATGGTAGGGGGAAGTTTTGTGAGGAAATTATTGCGGAGAGTTTTGTGGCTGCGGGTCATTTTTTTAGCGATAATTGGCTTTTTAAGTGATAATTGGAAAAATATTCATAGAAAGCTGGGATTTTGCGATTAAAAGTGCGCGTGTTTTTATACGCTTAAAGGTGAGGAGTCTCCTCTTTGGAAAGCGAGGGGTGGTCTTTATTGTGCTGGGTTGAGAGTGATAAAGTTATTGCAGCCTTTGTTCCTATAAGATAGACACAAGTCATCCGTGAACCAAATTGTTGTTAGAGAAAAGCATGTCATCGAAACAAGAAAAAACCAAAGCTCGTTTACCGCGTGGTTTTGTTGATCGCACAAATGCGCAATTATATGCAACTGAGACCATGATTGCACAAATTCGTGAAGTTTATGAACTTTACGGTTTTGAAGCGCTTGAAACACCGATTTTTGAATATACAGATGTGTTGGGTAAGTTTTTACCTGATGAAGATCGTCCCAATGCGGGGGTTTTTTCACTCCAAGATGATGATGAACAATGGATGTCTTTGCGCTATGATCTTACCGCGCCACTTGCACGTTATTTTGCAGAGAATTTTGAAACTTTGCCAAAACCTTATCGGAGTTATCGTCTTGGTTTTGTTTTTCGCAATGAAAAGCCCGGACCAGGGCGGTTTCGGCAATTTATGCAATTTGATGCCGATATTGTTGGAGCGCCAACAGTGGCAGCGGATGCTGAAATTTGCATGATGGCAGCCGATAGTTTGGAAAAATTAGGGTTTCAGCATCATGAATATGCCATTCGTCTTAATAACCGAAAAATTCTCGAGAGTGTTTTAGAGTTGATTGGTTTGGCAGGAAATGAACAGCTTGAAAAACGCTTAACTGTTTTAAGGGCAATTGATAAGTTGGATAAATTTGGTCCTGAAGGGGTGCGTTTGCTATTAGGGAGGGGGCGTTTGGATGAAAGTGGTGATTTTACAAAAGGGGCGGAGCTTAAGGATAAAGATATTGAGTGTATTCTTTCCTTAACTGCTGCTGGGGCAAAAACAGCAGAGGAAACCCTTGATGCTTTGAGAAAAGTGGTTGGTGATCACGATCAAGGGCTTGAAGGAATTCGTGAGCTTGAGGAAATGCAAGCAATTTTTGTCGCGAATGGCGCTGAGAATCGTATCAAAATTGATCCATCGGTGGTGCGGGGTTTGGATTATTATACGGGGCCTGTTTTTGAGGCTACCTTACTGCTTGATGTGCTCAATGATGATGGACAAAAGGTTGTCTTTGGCTCTGTTGGGGGGGGCGGGCGCTATGATGGGTTGGTGGCTCGCTTTCGCGGAGAAAATGTTCCAGCAACGGGCTTTTCAATTGGGGTCTCTCGCTTGATTGCTGCTTTGCAAAATCTCGGAAAATTGCCGGTGAAGGAAACGTTAGGACCGGTTGTGGTGCTGATGATGGATAAAGAGCCTGAGGCTGTTGCTGCTTATCAAAAAATGGTCAGAAAATTGCGTGGTGCCGGAATTCGTGCTGAACTCTATTTAGGAGCAGCGGGGATGAAGGCGCAGATGAAATACGCTGATCGGCGAAAAGCGCCTTGCGTGGTCATTCAAGGATCACAAGAGCGTGAGTGCGGAAAAATACAGATCAAAGATTTGATTGAAGGAGCGCGGTTGTCTCATGAAATTAAGGATAATCAAACATGGCGCGAAAGTCGACCAGCGCAAGTGATGGTTGATGAAGAGCAATTGGTCAAAGCAGTGCAGGATATTTTGAAAACACAAAGGCAATGATGGTAAAAGTTCCTATGGAAAGAATTGTGAGCGATATTTGGGAAATTTGAGCTTCAATTTTTGAAATCTGTACTTTTCTTGTTTCTATGTCTTGATGTTCTTATGCAAAATCGAGTTATTTTTTGAGCCAGTGCGGCAACAATGAGAGATTTCTTAAGAGGTATAAGCACGCTTTACTAAAAACGCGTCCTTTTGAGGGGCATGATAACATCTTCATAACCAAAAAACTTTAACAACCAAAAAATCTTGAGAAATTTAAGGGCTTTACGGAACGATTCTCAAAAAGTTTACAAAAATATTGACAATAATTATATTCGCTTAAGCTTTGGATTCTCATCCGTTGGCATCAAATCCTTTGATGTGCTCTTCTTAGTGGCACAACAAAATCTAGCCTTCTTGAAAGGGAGAATTAAAGAGTTTGATCTGAAAAGACTTTTTAAGTTTAAAAAATAATTGAATGACTTAAATCGAACAATTTTTACAGGAAAATATTGGGATCAATTGTCAGTGCCTATAATGGTAACTGTTTGGTAATATGCGTTTTTTCATAAAATCAATGCATTACAATGCATTAATGGAGAAATACAATGGCCCAATATGATTTTACCTTGCTCTATGAACGAAATCCTTTTATTCTTGAAAGACCTGAGGATATTGGAAAATCATTTCAGCTTCCTTCTTCACACTTCGGATTTGAAGATCTGCCCCAAATCACATTTTCAGGAGCGTCTGAGAGTCGGCGTATGATCCTTGGGCTCTCCTTTATTGGTATGAAAAGTTTTTTTGTTATGCTGTGGCAAGTGGGGAAAATGTTAGAGGAGGATGAAGTGGATTTATGGTTTGATCAGGTAACATTAAATCAGGATATTCTCACTGAATTCTTGTCCTGTGATTTTTCTACTCAAGAACCAGAATACCTTAATTTTACAACTTTTAAAGAAGGTATTGACGAATTAGAATGTAACAAAATTATAGCGAAAGGGACAAAAAAGGATTGTTATTTTATAAATCCAGATATTTTTGGGGTTGCAAGAGGTGATGAAGAGTGTGACTTTGATGAAGATGAAGAAATGGATGTGGTTTTCACGGGAGATCCCTCGAATAAACAGTTGTTTTAGAAATCATTTTGAAATTTAAAAAGAAATCTTAATTCTTGAGAGTCAATGATTTTAAAAAATAAAATTGAGGATGAATAGTCCTCGCAATTGCATAAAAAGTCCCCCTTTTGATGAGGGGGGGAGACTGCTATACGGAGGCTGTTTGGGGGACGGTATACCTCTTTGACATCTCTTACAATGGATCTTTCTTTAGTCTCCATGAGGATGGAGGGTTGTTCTTTCAATCATTATGAGGGTTGGTATGATGAGAGAGTGATATGTGCGTTTCGTAAAATATTCTCGTTACATTTTTTGCACTCAAAAATTTCTAAAAGACAAACGGCACAAATTCATCCTCGCGAAGGAATTTATGCCGTGAAATCTGTGCTTTTAAATATTTGAATGAGAGATGAAATTAGCCTTGTAAGGTTTTTAAAACATTTTTTGGTGAAGAAATCTCATAAGGATCTGTCGTACAATTATCTGAAAAACCTGGTTCTTCGAACCATTTTTCAATGACACCATCGTTAATAACAGCGGCATAACGCCATGAGCGCATGCCAAAACCAACATTGTCTTTTGCAACTAACATCCCCATTTTGCGGGTAAATTCCCCCGAACCATCAGGGATTAATTTTACATTTTTAATTTCTTGCGCCTTTCCCCAAGCGTTCATGACAAAAGCATCATTGACGGAAAGGCAATAAATTTCATCAATGCCTGCTTTTTTAAATTCATCATAAAGTTTTTCAAAATCAGGCAGTTGAAAGGTTGAACATGTAGGGGTAAAAGCTCCTGGAAGAGAAAAAAGAATAACCCGTTTTCCTTTAAAATACGCATCACTGTGAACCTCTTGCCATCGATACGGATTATCTCCACCAACGGAATCATCGCGGACACGTGTATGGAAAGTGACATTGGGAACGGTTTTTTTTATCATAATTATGCTCCTGTATTTTTGTGAAAATTGCGTTTCGAAATAGATCCCTTCTTTAAATATGCACTTAAACCTCATTTTTAAATATGCTTTCAAGAAGGTGTCTTAAAAAGTCTTCTATACTTAATGAGTGTGCAAGTATTTCATTGTTGCGTCAAGGGAAATTAATGGTCGACTTTGTGTGATATTCACTTTAAAATTAAAGGGGAGAGTATGAAGGCACCTTTGCGATGATAAAGACAGTTTTAACAACGGCTTTTGATGATCAAAAACCGGGAACCTCTGGTTTGCGTAAAAAAGTGTCGGTTTTTCAACAACCCCATTACGTGGAAAATTTTATCCAGTCTCTTTTTAAGAGCATTGCAGATCTTGAGGGAAAATGTCTCATTCTTGGCGGAGATGGGCGCTATTTTAATGCTACCCTTTTGCAAACTGTGCTGAAAATGGCAGCGGCCAATGGTGTTGCTTGCGTAAAAGTAGGAAGAGGGGGCATTCTTTCCACGCCGGCTGTTTCGCATCTTATTCGCAAAACGCATGCCCATGGGGGGCTTATTCTCTCAGCAAGCCATAATCCTGGTGGTTTAGAGGGGGATTGTGGCATCAAATACAATATTGCCAATGGTGGACCTGCTCCCGTTTCTCTGTGTGAAGAGATTTTCACTACATCACAGCAGCTTTCTTTTTATAAAATCTTTGAGGCGCCAGATATTGATTTAGAAAGAGAAGGGACAACTTTTCTAGGGGATATGCGGGTTGATATTATTGATCCCGTTGCCGATTATGTCGCTTTGATGCAGGAGATTTTTGACTTTGATTGTATTGCTCAGGCTGTGAAAGAAGGCTTAACTTTGCGCTTTGATGCAATGCATGCGGTAACCGGACCTTATGCCTATGAAATTTTTGAAAAATGTTTGGGATTTCCTGAAGGAACGGTGGTAAATGGTGTTCCCTTACCCAATTTTGGAGGAGAACATCCAGATCCCAATTTGGTTTATGCCAAGGGGCTTTATGATCTTTTAATGTTGCAGCAAGCGCCTGATCTTGGGGCGGCGTCTGATGGGGATGGGGATCGTAATCTCATTATTGGGCGTGGGCAATTTGTGACGCCTTCTGATTCCTTGGCGATTATGGTGGAATATGCACATCTCATTAAAGCGTATCGCCAAGGCATTGTGGGGGTCGCTCGCTCTATGCCAACAACGCGTGCTGTTGATTTGGTTGCTGAAAAAAAACAGTTAAATTGTTTTGAAACACCAACGGGTTGGAAGTTTTTTGGCTCACTCTTGGATGCGGGAAAAGTAACCTTTTGTGGGGAAGAAAGCTTTGGAACAGGCTCTCATCATATTCGCGAAAAGGATGGTTTATGGGCGGTGTTGTTTTGGTTAAATCTTTTGGCGGTGACAGGGAAAACTGTCGCACAAATTGTGCACCATCATTGGGCTACCTATGGACGTTTTTACTCTTTGCGCTATGATTATGAAGAAGTGGACGAGGAAAAAGCCAATGCACTTATAGAGCAATTGCGGGCTCATTTACCACGGGCGGGAACCGAAATTGCTGGACTCTTGGTCGAAAAAGCAGAGGACTTTACCTATCATGATCCCGTTGATCAGAGTGTGAGTAGCAGGCAAGGTCTGCGTATTTTTTTCAAAAATGGAGCACGGTTGGTGGTGCGCTTATCGGGAACGGGAACGGTGGGGGCTACCTTGCGGCTTTATTTTGAGCAGTATGAAGGCGATCCACGCAAACATTTTCAAGATCCGCAAAGGGTTATCCAGCCTTTGCAACAGGTTGCGTTCAAATTGTTGGATATAAAACAGCAATTGGGTCGTGAAAAGCCCGACATTATGACATAAAGCTTTCGATTAAAATGTTTCTTCTTTTCTGTGGTGTGAAGCGCTTTTTGTCGAGTGGAGCGCTTTCGAGGTTTCTGGCATAAGTCTCTCCGCTGCTCTCTTGAGGGTGTTGTGCGTTGCGTTATGTCCTTGATCTTTGCGCAAAAAATTAGATTTTTGCATTCGGTAATTGTGAACGCATTGAAGAGAGAAAACATCGGACCGTAAAAGGTCCGATGTTTTCATCAATCAAGATTTTTGCTGCTTTTATTGTTTATTATGCGGGCTCGTTGTGCGAGCTTATTGCGGTTGAATCATCTTTTTAGGATCAACCAGTCGGTCATAAGTTTCCCCAGAAACGCCTGCTTTTATGGCCTCAACACGCAACGTTGTATCATTTTTATGGGCTGCTTTGGCAATTTCAGCAGCTTTTTCATAGCCAATTTCTGGGGCAAGAGCTGTTACCAGCATTAAGGAGCGTTCCATGAGAGTGTGAATATGGATTCGATTGGCACGTAACCCTTGTATGCAATGGAGATCAAAAGAGCGCATGCAATCACCAAGAAGCGTAATCGACTGTAAAACATTATAGCCAATCACTGGTTTATAAACATTGAGTTCAAAATGTCCCTGACTAGCAGCAAATGTTACACTGGTATGATTGCCAAAAACTTGGCAGGCAACCATCGTCATTGCTTCACATTGTGTGGGATTGACTTTACCCGGCATGATAGAAGAGCCTGGTTCATTTTCGGGCAAATTTAGTTCTCCCAATCCTGAACGTGGACCTGAACCCAAAAACCGAATGTCATTGGCAATTTTGAATAAATCGGCGGCCAGAGCATTGAGACTGCCGTGGAAATGTGCAAGGGCTCCATGATGGGCAAGAGCTTCAAATTTATTGTCAGCGGTCTTAAAAGTGATCCCTGTCAGGGTGCTGATTGTTTGCGCAAAGGCAACATCAAAACCTTGCGGTGCATTGAGCCCTGTTCCAACCGCTGTGCCTCCTTGGGCAAGCATTTGCACATCGCTTAGAGCTGTTTCAATGCGTTGGCGGTTGGCTTCTAAGGCAGAACGATAGCCTGAAAATTCCTGTGCGAGAGTGAGAGGGGTTGCATCTTGGGTATGAGTCCGGCCGATTTTGATGATGTCGGCAAATTCTTCCTCCTTTTTCTTTAAAGTCATAATAAGGGCTTCAAGAATGGGAAATAAGTGTTGGCGTGTTTGCAATGTGGTGGCAATATGAAGCGCTGTGGGAAAAGAATCATTTGAGGATTGACTCATATTGACATGGTCATTGGGGTGAACCGGTTTTTTGCTGCCTAATTTTCCTCCTAACAGCATGCTGGCATGGTTGGCAATCACTTCATTGACATTCATATTGCTTTGGGTTCCAGAGCCGGTTTGCCAAACAGAAAGGGGAAAATGGGTGTCGAATGCCCCTGCGAGCACTTCGTCAGCAGCTGTAATGATCGCTTTGCCAATTTTTTCTGAAAGTTTGCCCTTTTCCATATTCACAATGGCTGCTGCTTTTTTGATAAGGCTTAAGGCATAAATGACGCTGAGAGGTTGTTTTTCACTGCCGATATTAAAATTATGCAGAGAACGTTCAGTTTGTGCACCCCAGTAACGATCTTGCCGTACGGCAATCGTTCCAAAGCTATCGGTTTCCTGACGTGTTTCAACCATGACTAAGATCCTTTTTGTTCGCAAATTTAATAAAAAGCTAGATAACGCAAAATAGAAAAGAGAGGCAAGCCTTTGAAGGCTCTTTAGAGAAATTATTTTATTAATCATCCTTGACATCTGTGAGCAGCGATTTTATATTCCAACTGCTGTTAGCACTCGTAGTTTGAGAGTGCTAGCAAGAACTTAAGATTAATTCAATTTTATCAATTATATTAAGTTTTAAGGATTTAAAACATGGCTAATATACAATTCCGCCCACTTCACGATCGTGTCGTTGTTCGTCGGGTTGAATCTGAAAATAAAACCGCTGGTGGCATTATCATCCCTGATACTGCAAAGGAAAAACCTCAAGAAGGTGAAATTATTGCTGTTGGCAATGGCGCTCTTGATGACAACGGAAAGCGTGTGCCTCTCGAAGTGAAAGCAGGGGACCGTATCCTCTTTGGAAAATGGTCTGGCACTGAAGTAAAGATTAATGGGGAAGATCTCCTCATCATGAAAGAATCTGACATTATGGGTATTCTAGGCTAATTTAAGAATCCCAATTTTTTGTTTTGTACTATTTGAGATAATTTCAAGGAGAAATTAAATGGCTGCTAAAGAAGTCAAGTTTGGCCGTGAAGCGCGTGAGCGTTTGTTGCGCGGTGTTGATATCCTTGCTAACGCTGTTAAGGTAACCCTCGGCCCTAAAGGGCGCAATGTGGTGATCGATAAATCATTTGGTGCACCTCGCATCACAAAAGATGGTGTATCCGTTGCAAAGGAAATCGAACTAGAAGATAAGTTCGAAAATATGGGTGCGCAAATGTTGCGTGAAGTGGCTTCCAAAACCAATGATATTGCTGGTGATGGAACAACAACGGCAACTGTTTTGGGACAAGCTATCGTTCAAGAAGGCGTAAAAGCCGTTGCTGCTGGTATGAACCCAATGGATCTTAAGCGTGGAATTGATGCTGCTGTCGATGAAGTGGTAGCAAATCTCTTCCAAAAAGCGAAGAAAATCCAAACTTCAGCAGAAATTGCACAAGTGGGAACAATTTCCGCTAATGGTGCGGAAGAAATCGGTAAGATGATTGCTGATGCTATGGAAAAAGTAGGCAATGAAGGCGTCATTACCGTGGAAGAAGCAAAAACTGCTGAAACGGAATTAGAAGTCGTGGAAGGGATGCAATTCGATCGTGGATATCTTTCCCCCTATTTCGTCACCAATGCTGAGAAAATGGTGGCTGATCTCGATGATCCTTACATTCTCATTCATGAGAAGAAATTGTCTAATCTCCAATCTCTTCTTCCAGTGCTTGAAGCTGTTGTTCAGTCTGGTAAGCCATTGCTCATCATCGCTGAAGATGTTGAAGGGGAAGCTTTGGCAACACTCGTTGTTAATAAGTTGCGTGGTGGTTTGAAAATTGCTGCCGTGAAAGCGCCAGGATTTGGTGATCGTCGTAAAGCAATGCTTGAAGATATTGCAATCTTAACATCGGGTCAGGTGATTTCTGAAGATGTGGGCATTAAACTTGAAAATGTCACTTTGGATATGCTTGGACGGGCTAAGAAAGTGAATATTTCGAAAGAAAATACCACGATTATTGATGGTGCTGGGCAAAAAGCTGAAATTAATGCACGCGTTAATCAAATCAAAGCACAAATTGAAGAAACAACTTCTGACTATGATCGTGAAAAATTGCAAGAAAGACTTGCTAAACTCGCTGGTGGTGTTGCCGTTATTCGTGTTGGCGGTGCAACAGAAGTTGAAGTGAAAGAAAAGAAAGATCGTGTTGATGATGCCTTGAATGCAACACGTGCTGCTGTGGAAGAAGGTATTGTTGCTGGTGGTGGTACCGCATTGTTGCGTGCAGCAAATGCGTTGACCGTTAAAGGAAACAATCCTGACCAAGAAGCTGGGATTAATATTGTTCGTCGTGCACTCCAAGCACCAGCTCGTCAAATTGCAACGAATGCCGGTGAAGAAGCAGCAATTATTGTGGGTAAGGTCTTGGAAAACAATGCCGATACCTATGGTTACAACACTGCAACCGGTCAATTTGGTGATTTGATTGCTTTGGGAATTGTTGATCCTGTGAAGGTTGTGCGTTCTGCTCTTCAGAATGCTGCTTCAATTGCGAGCCTTCTTATCACGACAGAAGCAATGGTTGCTGAAATGCCAAAGAAAGAAACCCCAATGCCTCCGATGCCTGGTGGCGGAATGGGTGGAATGGGTGGAATGGATTTCTAAGCCCTTTCATAAAAATAAAGAGGACGGGTCCATTGGGCCCGTTTTTTTAAACCCTTTTTTAATCGATGCTAATTGGTTGATTTATAACGATAATTTATCGTTTTTCCTATTGAATGAGATTCCCGAATATTGTAAGATTCTCTTAAATCCTCTCATTTTGAATCAAGTGATATCATTTATTTGCACGTCAGAAGTGGGGCTGGCGTGTGTGTAAAGATTTAAAGAAAGAAGTAAAAATGCCTCTTATGAATCATCTGAATAGTAAGGGCTGTCGCAACATTGGATGTTGACAAAGAGTATGATGAGGCCGGCTTGTCCCTTCATAAGCGTAAAGATGGCGGTGCTCAATGGCTTTATCGGTATACCAGAGCGGCGTATTGTTGAGATATGTATCGCGTGAAGTTGCTGATTTGATTGCTTTGGGAAGTTGATCGCGTGAAGGTTGTCCGTTGTGCTCTTGCCCATGCTGCTTTAATTGCGAACCTTCTTATCACGATACAAGGCAATAGTTGTTGAAATGCTAAAGAAGAGATCCCAATGCCCCCAATGTTTAGAGGTGGAAGGGGCGGAATGGTTTTCTAAGCCCTTTCATAAAGATAAAAATGGATCAAGAGAGTGTCATTTTTTCTGTGATTTTTTCTTATGGTTGCACTGTGCTCTTCTTGTGCCAAGAGATCTTATGCTTCATTGATGCATTTTTTTAAGAAGTGTTTTGATGGTCATGTTATTTTAGAAGATGTTTTGGTCTTTAGCAAAATTTCGCTTTTATTTCTTGTGAGATGATTTTAATCGCGAAGCATTTTAGAAAAATGCCATGTTTGTGTTGTGCTTTAGCAATGGACAGTGAGGATATATTGCTCTATTGAGGGCTCAGAGGGATGACTTTTCTTGAATGAATAAATTAGAGGTAATCTTATGAATCAATACCCTAAATGTCCGCACTGTGGTGGGATTTATACTTATGAAGAGGGTGAAAATTTCTTATGTCCTGAATGCGCCCATGAGTGGCCACAAAAGAGGGAAGATTCTTTTGCCTCGGAAATTGTTTATGATGCGAATGGTCAGGTTTTGACAAATGGCGATAGCGTTATGGTGGTGAAAGATCTTAAAGTAAAAGGCGCAGCCTCCGTTCTCAAAACTGGGACTAAGGTGAAGAATATTCGCCTGGTTGATGGAGATCATAATATTGATTGTAAGATTCCTGGAATTGGCCAAATTGGCTTAAAATCAGAATTTGTTAAAAAAATTTAAGCGGTATCGAGTTGAAGCACTTGCTGTTTGTTTAAGTGCATTTGCTTGTGATGAAGAGAGGAGGATCTCTTCTCTTCTTTTAAAGTTTGCTAAGATGTTTTGGCGCCAATATCAAAGATTTTGTGGCAAAATAGAACGCCATTGGGTTGCACATTCACGAGCTTTTTTAAGAAACATTTCTTAAAGCATCAAAACCCATTTTACGACACTACCCGTGGATAGTATAACGATAAAGCCATTGAACACCACCATCTTTACGCTTGTGAAAAGACAAGCCGGCGCCGTCATACTCTTTACCAGCCCCCAATGTTGCGACAGCCCTTGCTATTCAGACGATTCATAAGAGGCATTTTTACTCTTTTCTTAGAGTTTTTGTCCACACACCAGCCCCTCTTGTGACGTGTAAATAAATGATTATGATTGATACAAAATGAGAGGGTTTTGCAATATTCAAGGGTCTCACATCAACAGATAAAATGATAAATTATCATTATAAATCAATGTGCTGTAGTAATAGGATGAAAGAATGAGGGGGATGAAACAACGGAGCTATAGATGTATCACTTTGTTTGCATGACAGTACCTTGTGTAGCGCATTGGCTTTAGGGATTCGAGTGTTTCTTTTGCACTATTGGAGTGCTGTGGTTGTGTTAGAGGCGTACAACACATTGATTTATAAAGATAATTTACTGTTTTTCCTATTGAATGAGACCCCCGAATATTGTAAGATTCTCTCATCTCAAACCTGCTTATGTTCAATCAATTAAAGTCACTTATTTGCACGCCATAAGCGGGGTTATCGTGTGGGTAGAAAACAGTTTAGAAAAGAGTAAAAATGCCTCTTATGAATCGTCTGAATAGAAAGGGCTGTCGCAACATTGGGGGCTGGTAAAGAGTATGATGGCGCCGGCTTGTACCTTCATAAGTGGACATTTTTGTAACAGTGTGGTAAGACTCTTTTGGTTGTAGCATTTGCTTATCGGTCGCTTTGCTTTTTATTGCGGCATTGCTTCTACACCTAAAACTTCTGGAATAAAATGCCGCAAAAGATTTTCAATGCCATGTTTGAGTGTTGCGGTCGAAGAGGGGCATCCGGCGCATGCTCCTCGCATATTGAGGTAAACAATACCATTTTCAAATCCACGAAAAGTAATATCTCCTCCATCATTGGCAACAGCTGGGCGAACGCGTGTTTCGAGAAGCTCTTTAATTGTTAAGACAATCTCAGCATCTTTCTCATCATAAAATTCTTCGTTAAGGGCATGGGTTTGCGCTTGTGTAGAAGCGTTGGTGGTGATAACTGGATCACCGGAAAGAAAATGCTCCATAATTGTGCCTAAAATAACTGGTTTTAGATGTTGCCATTCCCCCTCTTTTTTGCTGACAGTGATGAAATCATAACCCAAGAAAACACCATTGACATTTGGAATATTAAACAGTTTCGCCGCCAGAGGTGAATTTTTAGCCGCTTCTTCACGGTTGCGAAATTCTAATACTCCTTCGGAAAGAACCACACGACCTGGTAGAAATTTGAGTGTTGCAGGGTTGGGCGTGGTTTCTGTTTGAATAAACATAGAACTCTCCTTTTTTTGTGAGGGATGAGGAATATGATGACGCTTCTTCGCGCTTTTAAGCAATCAATTCAATGTCTTCATCGGCAAGGTTGCTTGGAATGACAGTGACAGGAATTGAAAAAGCTGTCCCCTTGTTACCAATCATTTGAATCAGTGGTCCTGGTCCTTCTGCGTGTGCACTGGCTGCTAAAACAATGAGTGCAATTTCCTTATCTTCATCGATGAGTTTAGAAATTTCATCAATTTTTTTTCCTTCGCGGATAATCATTTCTGTTTCTAGAGCATGTGTGGTGCGGACATCATGAGCAATTTCTCGCAACACTTTATAGGCACTTTGCGTTGATTCTGTGCGCATAACGTTATTGACACCCAAAAAATGTTGAAATTCTATACTGTCAACGATACAGAGCAAGACCAGTGTTCTATTGGTATTTTGTGCATGTTGTGCGGCAAAAGCAACAGCACGCCGACATTCTGGTGTTTCATCAATAATGACCAAAATTTTTTTCTTGTGCTGTTTTTGGGGATTTTTTTGCTTAGAAACCATGGGTTTTCTCTCTATCCTCTTGATGATTGAAATCCTATTGTTTCATGTATCGTGCAAAAATCCAACGATTTCACGGACTTTTTTCATATTTTTTTCTGCTAATGCGCTAGCACGGTGTGCGCCATCATGCAAAACGGAGTCAATATAAGCGCTGTCTTGATGCAATCGACGCAATTCCTCTGTTATTGGGGCAAGTTTATGGACAACAAGGTCTGCTAAGGCTGTTTTGAATAGTGAAAATTGTTGCCCTGAAAATTCTAAAAGCGCTTTTTCTTTCTTCACTTGCGCAAAGGCGGCATAAATCCCAAGAAGATTGTCAATCTCTGGTCGTCCTTCGAGAGCTTTTAGTGTATCGGGAAGAGGGGCTGAGTCCGTTTTTGCTTTGCGGATTTTTTTGGCTATAAGATCAGCATCATCGGTTAAATTAATGCGCGAAAAATCTGAAGGATCTGATTTTGACATTTTTTTTGTTCCATCGCGTAGAGACATAACGCGCATCGCTGTCTCTCCTATCAGGGCTTCTGGTATTGGGAAAAAACCTTGTTTTTCTTCCTCACCCATTTGCATCGAAACAGCACAATTTAATTCTGCAATACGATCAGAATAGTCGTTGTTAAATTTTTGGGCAATGTCTCGCGTCAGTTCAACATGCTGTTTTTGATCTTCACCAACTGGAACATGGGTGGCACGATAGAGTAAAATATCAGCGGCCATCAGACTTGGGTAAGCAAAAAGTCCAAGGGATGCTTTTTCACGATCTTTTCCTGCTTTATCTTTAAATTGCGTCATCCGTTGGAGCCAACCAATGCGAGCAATACAATTGAAAATCCATGCGAGTTCGGCATGTTGAAAAACCCGAGATTGGTTAAAAATAATGTGTTTTTGAGGATCAATACCCGCTGCTAAAAAGGCGGCTGTAACGGCTCTGGTTGCTTCAGTCAAAACGAGGGGATCTGGATTTACTGTGAGTGCGTGCATATCGACAACGCAATAGAGGCATTGATAAGAGGTTTGTAGCTCAACCCAATGCTGGATAGCGCCAAGATAATTACCAAGATGTAAATTACCACTTGGTTGTACACCAGAAAAAACAAGCGGTGTGAAAGTGTCCATAGAAGTGTTCTTTCCTCAATAAAGTTATTTCTTTTGCGTTTTGTGTCAAAACGCTTTTCTGAAAGCAAGATAAAATATTACAGCCGTTTTTTAAAATTTTTGAAGGTGAGAAAAAAGGAGCGCTTATTCATTAAAAAATAGGCGCTGAAATAGACCAAGAGGAGGGCAAGCATGATCCCTGCAAGCGTGCTTGCACGCAAGAAAAAGGATGCTTGTGAGGAGAGGGGAATAGACAAAAAACCAAGCTCATCGAGAAGATAATGAAGGGCTATCGTGCTTAAAGAAGTAACGAATATCAGACAGGCAATGTGCTTTATCAGTTGTGCATCAACTTTCCAATAGCTCCGTTTGATAAGGATACTACAAAGCAACAGTGTGTTAACCCATCCAGAGGTGATTTCGGCAATGACAATGCCGCGGGCTGATAAAAGGGGGAACAATGTTAAAGCAAGACTGATATTGATGAAAACGCAAATACCAGTGAAAATCATCGGCGTTTTTGTATCTTCATGGGCAAAGAAATTGGGAATAAACACCTTGATGAGGACAAAGGCTGGAAGCCCTAATCCATAAAGTCTAAGGAGTTGTGCAACATGGTGCGTTGACTCACTGGTAAATTGCCCACGCTCAAAAAGCAAACTGACAATGGGCGTGGAGAGCAGCAAAAAGGCAACAGAGGCAGGAAGTGTTAACAACAGGGTAAGTTCAATGGAGCGATTTTGTAAATCATGCGTTTCTTCATGCTTCTTGCTACGCAGTGCTCTTGTTAATTCTGGTAAAAGAACCGTTGCAACGGCAATTGCTATGACGCCTAGGGGCAATTGATAAAGACGATCAGCATACATCAAAGAGGATACAGCACCCGATTGGCTGGAAGCAATATTGGTATTGATGAGCAAATTGATTTGCGTGATCCCCCCTGTGATGGCGGCAGGGAATGCTAAAGTTAAAAGCTTGCGAACATTGGGACTGAAATGGGGGCGGCGAAGAAAAATCTTCATTCCACTATGACGCAAAGCAATAGCGATTAAGGTGAGTTGGAGAATGCCTGCCGCTAAGACACCCCAAGAAAGATTTAAGCCGATATGCCAAGCATCAAGCTTATAGAACCAAGCATAGGCAAGCACGCCGATGAGAATAATGTTCAAGAAGAGGGGGGCTACGGCTGCGATAAAATAGCGCCGTAGAGCATTCAACATGCCCCCCATCATTGCTGCTAAAGACATGCAAGTTAAATAGGGAAACATGATTGCGGTAAAATGAATCGTTGCGTTAAATTTTGTCGCATCTTCTGTAAAACCTGGAGCAATGATCGTTCGTACCAAAAAAGGCATACTGAGTTCCATGGCAATGGTTAAAAGTAACAGCAGCGAAAAGAGAACGCCAAAGACCTCTTCTGCGAATTTGCAAGCAGCTTCCCCACCATCTTCAGTAATTTTTTTCGAAAAAAGAGGAACAAAAGCTGCGTTAAAGGCGCCTTCAGCAAAAAAACGGCGAAATGTATTGGGAAAACGAAATGCTGCATTGAATGCATCGGAAACAGGGCCAGTTCCAAGAGCTGCCGCCATGAGCATTTCACGGATAAAGCCAAAAATACGGCTCATCAGGGTTCCAGAAGCAACAGTTGCAAATTTTTTAATTAAAATCATAAAAATACATCGGGTTTTTCATAAAGGACAGGTAATAAAAGATGACTATAAATCATGAGATTATAAAAATCTGATTAGCGTGTTAATACAATAGTGTTAATAAATACTCTTTTAAAGTGTTTTATGCTGCTGTTTATCTTTCTCTCATCAAAAGTGCTGGGAGCGTTTTAAATCGTGCTTGTTGCTCCTGTCTTAAAGTTTTTAGAATATGCATAAAGAAATAAAGTTTCTTTCTCTTAAACTGAAGAGAGAGGATTTTTGTCACGAATAGAAGAGAACGTCCAGAGAGTAGATAAGAGTGATGATTATTTTTGTTGGGACTTTTATTGCGTTTTTTCTGGTTATGATACAGAGGGCATTTCTTTGTTTTCACACTCTCTGTTTTGCTTCTTAAAATTATCATTAGGGGACTTTTCCTTTGAGGAAATAAACATGAAACCATTTGCTCTACCGCCATTGAGCACCACTATCTTTACCCTTATAAAGGTGCAAGCTGGCCCCGTCATACTCTTTACCGGCCCTCAATGTTGCGACAGCCCTTGCTCTTCAGACGATTCATAAGAGGTATTTTTGCTCCTTTCTTTAGAGTTTTTTACTCACACATCAACCCCGCTTAGACGTGCAAATAAATGATTATGATTGATACAAAATGAAAGGATTTAAGATTAAGAGAATCTTACAATATTTGAGGATCCCATTTGAGAGGCAAAACGATAAATTATCGTTATAAATCAATACCTTGATGACTCTACGAGAGCCCCTAAAGGTTTCACCCTCTTTAACAGTCCTAATAAGATGATGAGGAAGAGTCTTGAGCCCAAAATCTCTATGTTCCATGCGTTCTTTTAAAACAAGCGCTTTTTTGGATTGGAGATATCTTTAAACAAATCTTACATAGGTTGTCAATTTTTGTCTTTCAGGGATGCAAGACTGGTAAGATTTATGCGTTTTTCTGTCATAAGAAAAAAGGCACATATGTGGTTTGCAACGTTAGCAAGTTTGTCAAAAAACATCTGTTGCGTGCGTTCATTGTCTTTTATGAAAGGATGCGTGTCGTTTAACTGTGTCATGATTTTAGCGGCATTTTCAATCCATGCTTTGCGGGTTAAGTTTGGCAAATTATTATCTCAGTGTTCGGTCTTCATTTTCAAGATTCTCTTAATCCTTATGCTTTCCGATGCAAAACAAGATCGTTTTTTTTCAACTCTGGCGGACGAGCGATAGTGTTCTGTGCAAAGGTGAATGGTTTTTCATGGGCAGAGCTAGCCGCTTCAAAAGTATTTTTCAATAAAGTGTGATGAAGGGAGCGCAGATTTGCTGATGTTAGCCTTTGCGGTGGTGCTTCTTGGTGTCAATGAAGAATTTCTTTGGCACAATTGCCGGCATACTGCACTGGTAATCTTGGAAGCGTTTTTGTTTCTTTTTTTTCAGTGTGATCCTTTTTGGATAAAGAAAATTATGCTCAAAGAGAGGGATCTTTCCTTGTCATAGAGCTCGGTTTATCAGAGTCTTTAATTCTTCTGATGGAATCTTTCTTTACACATTCTTTTAAAATTTCAAGCGTTTTTATTTTAAATGAAGCGTTATCCTTGCAAGCATATGGGGTCTGCTTGCTTGTGTCAAACGCTTCATAATACGCTTATTCCCTTTCTTTTGAGAGAGAGTGAGAACAACATTTTGTTTTCTCAATTCTTTAGGGTGAGCGAGATATTTGGTAAAATTTTGCTGGGGTATTGCACACTATTCCTTGATATAATTTCTCTTTAAGGGACCAAATGAAAGACCAAAGTTGATGTCTATTTAGCAGCTCAGAGCTCGACTTCCTTCTCTCTCAACTTTGCGTGGTCGAACGTCTTGAGAGCTCTTTTCTGCTTGCTTCAGGGAAGAGGCAGCAGCTTTTTGGTGGACATTTAGTGTGCGCTCAAGTTTTTTATGAGGTTTTAAGGGGGGATGCTGTGGTTGCAAGCTTTCCTCTAGACTGCCCTTTTCCGCTTGCTTCAGAGAAGCTTCAGCAGCTTTTGGGTGGAGATTTTCTGGTGAGCGTTCAAGTTGTTTATGAGGCTTCGAGAGGTCTTGTTGTTGCAAGTTTCTCTCTAGGCTGCTAGAAGGGGTATGGCGTTGTTGTTGTTGATGGGTTTCTACAATGTGCTCTTTTGCATGTTTTAGAGCTTCTGCATAACCTTCAATGGCTTCCCCTAGATAGGGAAGAGCACTTTCAGCCTCTTTGCGTGCATTACTTTTAAAGCCATGGAAATTGCGACCAGCAAGTTTACCAAACAATTGAGGATGATGTGTAACTTGCCATGCAACTTCCTCTCCCATGGCAGGATTTTTTTCAATATCTTCAATCCGATACTGCAAAATGCCCGGATCATTAAAAGCAACTGCACACCAATAAGTGACTTCTGAATGACAATATTTCACTGGTGTCTGGCTTTTAACTCTGCGGGCAAGTTCCTTCGGTGAAAGGGTATCTCTTTCTTGCTCAGCTTGATGCGGTTTTTTTTGTAAATCTTCAGCGAGAGTCTTTAGGTCCATTGATGCTCTATGCTGTGGTCTTCTTCCTAAACGGGCCTGAAAAATATTCTCTCTTGCTCGTTTTACAGTCTCGGCATAATTTTCAAGGGCAAAACAGAGAGAGGGAACCTGCTGTTCGGCCTCTTTGCGTGCTTGATTTTTTATACCAAGAACTTTTTTTCCAGCAAGTCTACCAACAAGTTTAGGATTGTCTGCAACTTGCCATGAAAGGCTTTCGCCTAGGGAAGGACTTTTTTCAATTTCTGCAAGTTTTTGATTAAAAATATCTGGATTGCCATAAACAGTTAGAGACAAACTTCTGACGTTGTCTTTACAGGTTAGGACCAGTGCATTGCTTCTAACTCTGTCGAGAATTTCCTCTGGAGAGAGAGAGGAGGTTATTTTTGCGGAAGGAAGTGTTGCGCGCTTTTGCCCTTTGTCGCTGAGGTGCGGTGGTCTTTGCGCAGCCGCTGCTGCATAAAGTCCTGCACTATCTTGAGAGGAAGAACTGTCTTTCTGCATGGCTTTCGTACGAGGCGGTTTTGGTGGAGCCGCTGTTGCATAAAGTCCTGCACTATCTTGAGAGGAAGAGCTGTCTTTTTGCATGGCTTTCGTACGAGGTGGTTTTGGAGGAGCGGCTGTTGCAGTGAGACCTTCACTGTCTTGAGAGGAAGAGCTGTCTTTCTGCATGGCTTTCGTACGAGGTGGTTTTGGTGGAACCGCTGTTGCATAAAGTCCTGCACTATCTTGAGAGGAAGAGCTGTCTTTCTGCATAGCTTTCGCCCGGGGCGGTTTTGGAGGGGAAAACTTTGCTTGTAGTGTTTGGCTGTCTTGTGTCGCTTGGTTGCTTAACTCTCTGTCTCTTGCGCGCGGTGGTCTTGGTGGAGAAGTTCTTGTTTGTAGTGTTTGGCTGTCTTGTGCCGCTTGGTTGCTTAACTTTCTCTCGTGCGCACGCGGTGGTCTTGGAGGGGAAACCCTTGTTTGTGGTGTTGGGCTCTCTTGTGTTGCTATGGTGCTTTGTTGCTTTTCGCTTACAGGAGATGTCCTTTGCGAAGGAACGCTTTCCTGTACGGCTTGTGTTGGTTGTTGGTGGTGAGGAGGTGTTTGTTCCTTTGGGGAAACATTTGGGGTAGGGGATATTGGGGTTGATTGTTCTTGCGGTCCTTGAAATTTTTCCATCAGGTTTGCTATAGCAGGGGAAGGTTGTCTTTTTTTCATGCATGTTTCCTTTCAAATTTTTACACGATTTGCTTTCGAAAAGTTCTTCAAGCTCCTCTTCATCTTCATGCTTTTTCATCACTTTTTATGGAGAATGCTAAAATTGGATGCTTTCAAAAAATTTTGCATTCTTTGATAGAGATGATCATCAATATTTGTCATTAAAGATGCTGTCATATGAACCCGTTAGAACAAATTTGAGGAGAATTATGATAAAACTTTTTATTTCATTCCTTCTTCACCTTTGCGAGAAGTGTGTCAAAAGACACGATTGGAAACTAAAACTTCTCCATGCTTAGCTAGAGAAGGCTATCGTTTTTTGGCATAAAACTTTACGAGGACGAACGGTTGGACCTTTTTCGTATGAATGCCCAGAGGTTTGACTAGACTCATGCTGTGAGGTAGAGGATAAATATTTAGGCAGTTTAGAAGCTTTTGGTGACTCTTGCTGTCTTTGTAAGCTTTTCGCTCGTTGAGCAGAGGGATCGTGGTGTTTTTGTTGTTTTTGATGGGATTGTAGAAGGTGATTTTGTAGCGAATTTACCGCACTTGCGTAGTTGTCAACCGCGTCAATGAGGTGAGAAAGACCTGCTTCAGCATGTCGGCGTGCACTGTTTTTAAAGCCACAGAGGTTCAGACCAGCGTAGGAGCGAAGTGATTGGGGATAAGCTGCAAGTTGCCATGTGAACTCCTCTGCTACAGCAGGATTTTGGAGAATCTCTTTCATTTTTTCGGTAAAAATAGTGGAGCTGCCAAAAACAACTTTGCTCCAATGGTTGACTTGTGCATGATGCCTTTTGATCGCTGAATTTTCCTCAACCATGGTAGAAATTTCTGCTTTCGAAAGGGGGGGGTGCATCCTTTCAGGATGATCTGAGCTTTGTAGAATTTTGGCTATTGCTTCACTTCCCATTGATTGTTCATAATGGACGAGCACTGCGTCTGGGGTCATGACCAATTCTTCTCTTGCATATTTTACAGCTTCTCCATAACCAGCAAGAGTGCTACAAAGGGTAGAAAGATTTTCTTCTGCATTTCTGCGTGGACGATTTTTTATGCCTAAGAAGTCCATACCGGCAAGTTTAGACACACTTTCAGGATGTGTTGTAAGTTGCCATGAGAGGCTCTCTGCTAGAGTGGGATTTTTCTGAATTTCCTCCATTTTTTCTTGTAAAATATTTGTATTGCCATAAACGCTTTGGCATAAATCTTGGAGTTTCTCTTGATATGATTTTACCAATCGGCTGTGCGGAAGCAGCTGCATAATTTGTTCTTCTGAGAGAACCTTTGGGGGACTTTGTGAAGATGCTGTTGCGTAGAGCGTTCCTGCTTCAGTGTTCGTTAACGATTGTCTTTGCTGTTGTTTTTTCAAGCTGGAAGATTGTTTCTTGTGTTGTGAGGCAGATTTTGTAGCAAGATTTTCTGAGGGAGCGTGCTCTGTAGCAGTTTGTTCGTAGAGTTTTATGAGCTCTTTTACCGAACGGTGTGAAGGAAGGGGTTGATTTTTTTTCATGCCTGTTTCCTTTCAAAATTGTTTCAGAAAACCTTTTTGGTGAGCACACCACCTTTATCGTTTGAGAGTTTTGTGACAAAAAATATCCCTTGCAATAATTTGCAAAGATTTGGCTCTTCGCCATTGCTGTAAGAGACCTTTATGTCTTTTATAAAGCTATTTTATAAAATTTTATCAATAACTTATATAAATTATGGAATTTGTTGAAGAGAGATTTTTCTATAACATTTTATAACAATTCTTGGCGCAAATCGAAAGACAACACTTTGCGCCAAGAGGTCAGATAAAAGATGAGAATTTATGCTTCTCTCTCTTCTGTACGCTTACATCGCAAAAGCCATGCTACCACCTTGCTGTCTGCCACGTGCTTGCCTTTCTTGTTGTGGAGAATGCCGTTCTTCTCCTGTGCGATGGCGTTCATGGTGCTGATTGTGTGCTTGACGCTCTGGACTTTGTTGTCCCCTCTCAACACCTTTTTGTTGTGCGAGATCACGGGTGAGATCTTTGTGGAGCTTTTCTGCAACCATTACATGCCTTTCAAGGGCGTCACAAAGGGGAGCAAAAGCATCCTCAGCGTCTCTGCGGGCTGAGCTTTTAATGCCAAGTGCCTTTGTTCCCGCAAGCTTACCAGGGATTTCAGGATTCTCCATCAGATTTTTTAAGATGTCTCGTCCTTTGCGAGGATCGTCAAGAATTTGAGCAAGCTTGGTGTTCAAAGCATGCTCGTTACCATAAACGGTTTTGCACCACACTTGGATTTCTCTTGCACCATATTGGAAGTCTGTGTTTTTTAAAAGCGCTGAGGTGATTAAATCCTTCTCGCTCTGAGGAGGGGATGTTCTTCTTCTTGACTCCGGTCCTTGGTAGATAGGATTTTCTCGGTGCTCAGCGTCTGGTCCACCACTTCCCATACCAAGCGTTGCGTAGACAGAGTCTACTGGTTGTGCGGGATGCCGTCCGCCCCTTGGATCGACTTCTGCGTAGAGATGCTCTGATTTTGGTCGGGGTTGTCGCCCTCCACTTCCGCTGAAGTCAAGATCTGCGTAGGGAGTTTCTGGTTGATGGGGGGCTCGTCCACCAACCGCACCCAATTCAGGAGGCTCTTGGAGGGATGTGCGCCAATTGTCTTCTGACAGATCAGTTACTGCATAAGGGCTCGCAGTTTTTTGAGGGGTTGGCTCACTGCGCGGTCTCGAATAGGGATTGGCACCTTCTGGTGGGTTTTGCGGCGCATAGAGAGTTTCTGTTCGGACATTTTCTGCTGATTGTGTTTGACGCTGTCCTCTATTTTGCTTATTAACCTTTGCGTAGAGCTCACTTGGGTCAAATGGTGCAGAAGGACTTGGTTGATGTTTTTTCATGCATGTTTCCTTTCAAAATTTTAGAAAACCTCTTTGGAGTATTCTCTCCCTTTATGGTGGGAGCGCTTTTATAAAAAAGTGCTCATTTGAATGACAGAATAACCTCCAAAGATTCTGCGCTATTCACCCCTTTCGTAATGGATGTTTGTGTCTTTTATACAGTTTTTTTGTGAAATTTTATCAATAAGTTAAATAAAATTACTAAGTCTGTTTTGAGGGAATTTTTTGTAACGTTTTAGAACACCTCTTGACGCAATTGAGAAAAAATGATGTGCGCCAAGAGATGCGAGTACAAGCAAAAATGATGGTGGTTGTTAGCTGCTAAGAGCGAGGGATGAAGAGCGACTGACTTTGAGGGCACGCGTTTGACATTGTGCTTCTTTGGTGGAGGTCACAACTTTGGCAATGTCTTTTGCTTTGCTTTCTGAGGTGCCAAGCAGGCAAGCAAGTCTTGTGATCTCTTGGTCCTGTATGGCTTTACGCTCCTCTGATGATAAACGACTGTGTAATTTGCGTCCATAAGCATGCAGTTCTCGTTGCAGCGTAGGAGAATGAGACAAGGCTTCTTTTTGTTGTTCCGCTGATAAGGAGAAAAGGGTTTGCAAGTTTCTTGTCGGCTTTTCAACAGGCTGGCTCAAGCGATTTTGTTCTCTTGTGTGTTGTTCTAGAATATTGTCCTTTGTCTGTTGCGCTGTTGTTGTATAGTCTTTTAATGCTTCACAAAGCTGTTGGACATTCTCTTCAGCGCGTCTTCGCGATGGACTTTTCATGCCAAGAATTTTCCTTCCCGCAAGCTTATGAACGGATTTAGGATCTTGCATTATTTGATCGGCAAACTGGTTTCCTAAGGTTGGATCGGCATTGATGAGATCTAGCTTTGTGCTTAAAGCTTGCGGGTTGCCATAAACATATTTTGAGAGCTCTTCAACTTTTTTTCGGCCCGCTTCGACCCAGGGATTGTATTTCAGGCTTTCAAACAGTGCTTCATTGGTCAGAGGCGATAATGTTTCTTTTGGGATCAGATCTTCTCGTAAGTTTTGAACGTTGGTTTTTTCAAAGCAGATGTGGGCGCCATTGTGTAAGGTTTTGATGTGCTCGGGTTTGAGATCATCTTTATGGCCAACGACGAAAATACCTCCTACCTCCATAACAAAACCTTCTGCTGAAGAGCCCCTATAGATGCCTTCATAGGTGGTTCCTTCTTTTGCAGCGACAACAATACGATTATTGATTTCATTGAGACCAGAATTTCTCATTTGGGAGATGAATTCTTTTAAAAGAAGGGCTTTTTGCGGATGGGTGATATCTTCAAATAGATCTCTCATTGGCTGTGGATTGTTATATTGCATTGCTTCAATACAAGCAGTGGTCATGCGCTCTTGTGTGATAAAAGAAAAGTCAATTCTATGACCTGCTACTTCTCCAAGCTTTTCCATAAACATGCGATTGACACGCCCATTCCCTTTTCTGAAAGGATGTGCATGATCGAGTGCCATAAAAATTTCAGCGGCTTCGACAGAAAACTCTTGGCGTGATAAACCTTGTAAATTATTCTTTGCACGAAGTCTTTGCTCTAATTGTTTCAGTTCTTTGTGAATCTGTGAACCAACAGCAAAGGGGATCTCATAACCTTTTGGGCGCATCGCTGGCATACGAGCGGTGCTTCCATCTGCAAAGGTAAAGGGTTTGTCACGCGTCTGGCCGGCCCATTCAAAAGTCTGATGAAAAAGGCTCCAGTGAATTGTTTTTAAGTAAGCGGCATCAAATCTTTGCGGTGGTGGTTCATGGCGAAAATTCATTGCTGCTTTGGCTGTATCATGGGCCGTGCGTGTATATAGTTTGTGTGGGTCTTTGATCCCATATTTGTTTTTCAGTGTTTTGCTCTTTTTATACAGATAATTTTGCTCCAACATATTTTTTTCCTTATGAGGGTGGGTGGGCGATGAGCGCGCTAAACGCTTCGTGTTCAAATCCCCCCTTCGCGTATTCTTTTGCGATTCCAAATTTTTGAGGAGAAAATTTTATTCCTTCAACTCTCTGTCTTAGGATCGGTATGATTGACTGTAGCAATTGTTGCTCTTCGTTTTTGTCATTTCTTTGTACGGGATTTGATGGCTTGTTCGAATTGTTTGCATGGACGTTGTCTTTTTTGATGTGCTTAGAAAACGCTCTCTTTGATAGCTTTCCTCTTCTTGGTTGTCGTTGTCATCACTGACATCTTCTTTAGTCCTTTTCCTTTCCAAGTTGTCTTCTTCAAAAGCTCTTTGTTCGGCTTTTAAGGAATGGAGAGCAGAGCGTGATTGCCGTTGATTTTGTTTGAGGGCGTTCACAAGGGACGCTGATGTTGGGAACGCACGGACAGATGTAGCACCTAAGATCTTCTCCATCATTTTTTCCTTGTTGGGCTCTATAAAAATCCCTTTTTAATAGACTTTTATGAAAGAGAACGCTTGGCTTTTTCTTTTTTATGCTGTCATTCCCCATAAGAGGGTGTTTTTTCAGCTTTTCTTTTTTTGTGGGGCAAAACGGTTCTTTTCAGCAGCCGCTAACATTTCTTTTCTTCTAAAATAGATCGCTCGACCACATCGTAAAGGGGGATGCCCTTGCATAAGAATAATTTGTTCGTCTTGACGCATTTCCTGAATAATTTCGTGAGGTAAAATCAGGGCTCTTTGTTGATAATTGATGTTGTAAGAGTTCTTTCCCAATGACAAACCTCTCGATTTGCTTGTTCCAGCTACCTCAATTGTCATTTGACCACAGCGCTCTGAAATGTCTTTGGCTGTTTGAAGATCTTTAATGGCAGCGTAACTGACAAAGGAACAGCTTTCAAACCATGATCGTGCCCCTGATTCCCCAAAGTGATTGACCAACTGACCTGTGGATTGATAAAAAAGCATCAGCGAGGTGCCGTATTTACGACCACGATCACGTGCTTCTTCTAAAATATTCATATATCCAAGAAGATCAACTTCATCTAAGACAAATAAAACACGCTTTTTGTAGTTTCCATCAGCGGTAATCATGGCATTTAAGAAAGCACCGATAATCACCCGTCCAATTGCTGGATAACTGTTCAAAATGCTCGCTGGGAGATTGAGAAAAACATCTGTATTGCCATTGGTGATATCCGAGGATGCAAAGTCATCGCCACAAACAAGATCCGCGTAATTGGACAAAGAAAGCCATTGGGTGTCTTTGGAAGCGGTTGTGTAGACGCCTGAAAAGGTTTGCTCTGCCATTTCTGTAAAAATACCAACCATTTCACGGATAAAAGGAGAAGGGGTGGTTTCTTGAATGATGCGGAGTTGATTGACAACAGCTGTTTCTGATTGAGACAAAATCCCACGTAAGGTTTTTAAATTGCGCTCACTGTCTTCATAGTCATCGGAAAATATCACATGAGCAAGAAGAGCCGTTAAAAGATTATGTGCTTGTGTTGAAAAATATTCTGCTGAAGAGTTTTCTGACTTTTTATCTGTGAGAAGCAATTTGGAAAAACCAACAATATTCGCTTCACGTTGTGTGAGGGGGACGCTATCGTCTAAAAGCCAATCGAGCACGTTAAAATTTTTCGTTAAAATAGAATTGGGATCAAGAACAATAACATTTCTATTGCCCATTTTTTTCCGAGCAAATCTAACCATTGGTGCAACTTCCGTGGAAGGGTCAAGGCAAACAATAGAACCTGGATAGGTTAGGCATGTTGGAACCACTGTGCTTGTTGTTTTATATCCACCAGACCCAGCAAAAAAAATCATGTGAGTTGAACCAAAATCAAGGTTAAAGGAGAGCAGAGGCGCTTTTCCACCTTTTCCCCATGTTGTTTTATTGCCAGGAGCAAAGGGAATATTACACACACTATCTTGATCAACACGGTATCTTTCGCCAACAACAATTTGCCCATTGGCAGGAAAGATTTTGCCTGCATCGCGTAAATTCATCCATGCGGCATCACCAAAAATTCCTTTTTTAGCACGCTTGACTTTGTTTGTCTGTGGAGAAGTTATAAAGTTTTGAATTGCTAAAAGAACAAAGCCGATAAGAACGCCAAAGATAATCATCGGATCCATGAATTGGAGAGCATAGTTCCAAGTTATTCCTTGTTGACCAACATAGGGACTTAAGCGTTTTATTTCACTTCCGATGTAATAAAGGGCAATGATTGCAAAAAAAAGTGCTGAGACGAGGGTAATCGCTTTGCGCAGGTATAGTTTTTGTAAGAGAGTATAAAGTAATGAAACAGCAGAAAACAGGACGAGTATTAATAATGGCTTTGAGCGAATATACCAATAAATTTCATTGTCTGTCAGCCCATTTGTGATCGACAACAAAAAATGAGGAACAAGAAATATTGTTAAAATTCCTAAAGCGATTGGCATGAGAATAAGCGCAAATTGCGTTTTTGTGTATTTCATTGTTTCTTACTTCCAGTTTTATTGCGGTATGCTGTGAAAACGATCTTTTTTACTTTTGAAAAATGGAGATAGAGCGTTAAATAGCCATTTTTTTCCTCTGTGGAAGAAAACGACAACGCTCTTTGAGCCATAAGTGTTCAAAGGAAGATGCAAATTTTCATCTCTTTTAGCTAGCCATCGCGAGTCCTTTTGAGTGATGGAGTTTACGTGTGTAGGCTTGCGTATGCGCTTCTTTGGCCTTCTCAACAGTGTTGGTAATCTCTTTTGCTTTTTGTTGTGAGACTCCAAGACTTTTCGCGAGGGCTTCATAATCATGGTTTGTGATTGCTTGAGATTCACTTGATGAGAGACGATGCTCTAAACTGCATATAAAAGTGCGGAGTTCTTTGTATAACAGAGGAGATTGAGACAAAACGGCTCTTTGTTCTTCTGGTGATAAGCAAAATAGATTTTGTAAGTCTTTACTCGGCTTCTCGACGGCTCTTCCACAGCGTGCTTGTTCGCTTTGATGTTCTTGAGTGATGGCATGACGCTTATAAATTACAGCATCCGCATATTCGACAATTGCGCTACAGAGCAGATTAACATGCTCTTCAGCTCTCGTGCGCGTTTGCGTTTTAAAGAAAAAAAAATCGATCCCTGAAAGAGGAGCAATCGAGTCAGGAAAGCGCTTAATTTGACGTGCAAGCTTTTGGCCTAAATCTGGATCTGTAAAAATCAATTCCATCTGTGTGTTTAATTTTTTTGAGCTGCCATAAATAATTTTTGACAAATGTTGAATGTGATCTCGAGTTGACTGGACATGGATACTGTTTGCAACTTTTTGTGAAAATTCACTTTCTGTGAGAGGCGCTCGTGTTTCTTTGGGAATGAGAATGTTTTCAAGCTCTTGCTTCTTTGGGGCTGTAAAGGTTATTGTATCACCGGATTTTAATGTTTTTATTTGTTCTGGCGTGAGATGCTCTTTATTGCCGATGATGTAAGTTCCTTGCGCATCGAGCATAAAGACATCAGAATTAATCTCTTTATAGGTGCCAAGGTAAGTGACACCTTCTTTTGCAGTCATAACAGGATAATCGTTAACATCGTGTCCAAGGTCTTTCATGCTTTTCATGAATGCTTGTAACGCACGTCTTTTTTCTGGATTGGAGATATCTTCAAGGACATGCCACATAGGCTCTGGATTGCCATATTGTGCTGCTTCGCTATAGGCAATCGTCATGCGTTCTTTTGTTACCAGCGAAAAGTCAAGATGATGCCCTGCTGCATCGGCAAGACTTTCCAAAAAGAATTGTTCTGTGTGTTCATTGCCATCTATGAATGGATGAATATATCTGAGAGAAAGAAAAATTCCTACTGCTTGAGAGATAAATTCTTGGCGCGTTAAGCCTCGCAAATTGTCCTTTTCGGCGAGTATGTTCTCTAATTTTTGTAAATTTTCAAGGATTTCCTCATCGTTTACAAAACCTTTATTCCACTCTGCTCTTTTCATTTCTGGCATGATGGCCGTGGTGCCATCGGCAAATGTGAAGGGAACAGTGCGGATCTTTCCAGCCCATTCAAAGGTATTTTTAAATAACTGGTAATGAATATGGCAAAGATAGCTGGAATCAAAATGTTCTGGCGGAGATTCTTCACGCAGAAGTTTTAGTGCTTGTTCTCTATCAGCTGAACATTTTTCTAGAAAAATTGTTAAATTTGTTTCTCCATATTTATTTTTGAGGATGTTCGTTCCAGGATAGACATAATGAAGGGGCGAGGCACTTCCTCTTGTTTTGGCTTGTGCTTTTGGCATAATGACCTCCTTAATAATAGAACTTGATTGATAGGGGTATTAGGTTTCTTTACGAAGTCTCTCTTTTTGCTTGGTCTCCTCTATAAAGGGCATTTTAAAGAAAGCTTTTTCTTTCAAGTGTCGAGATGTTGAGTGTTCTGCATCTATTTCTCTTTCATGACATTTTTATAGAATTTCTCTCCCATTAAAGTCATCACTTGTGGTGTCTTCCTTTTTATTCGGTGAGGAGAGACCAAAAATGACGGGGTATAGCATGAAATACTTCCTTTTCTCATGAGAGAGTGTATCTGTTAAAATATCTTCTCGCTCTTGGTGTTTAAATCAAGGAGGACCAGCGCAAAATGTTTAGCTAGCGATTGCGAGCACTTTTGAGCGATGGAGTGTACACACTTGCGATTGTTGATGTACTTCTTTGGCTTGCTTCGTGATTTGAGTAATTTCTTTTGCTTTCTGTTGTGAGACTCCAAGACTTTTCGCCAGTGTTTCATGATCACTGTTTTTGATTGCTTTCTGCTCACTTTGTGAGAGACGGCTATGGGCATTTCTTACAAAACGACGCAGTTCGTTTTGAAGAGAGGGAGAGGTTGCTAAGGTTTCTCCTTGTAATTCTTTTGGCAAGGCGAAGAGACTTTGCAAGTTTTGACTTGGCATTTCTACTTTTTGTCCGCGACGTTGTTGTTCTTTTTGATGTTCTTGCGTAATTTCTTGCTGTGCATGTTTTACAGCATGCGCGAAATTTGCAACGGCATTACAAAGTGTTTCAACATGCTCTTCAGCATTGGCACGGGCTTGATTTTTAAAGCACAAGAAGTCAATACCGGCAAGATGAGCAACAGACTGCGGATGCTCCGCAATCTGTGTAGCGATTTGTTGACTAAGGTTTGGATTTTTAATAAGATCTGCCATCTGTGTATTTAATGCTTTCGATTTTCCATAAACAATTTTTGCGTATTTTTGAATTTGTTCGCGACATGTGTTTACACAGGCATCTTGGGAAACCATTTCAATATATTCAGATTGAGACAAAGGAGCCAACTTCTCTTCTGGAATGAGGATTTTTTCAAGGTCTTGTGCTCTTGGAACTGTAAAGGTGAATTTATCACCAGGCTTTAAGGTTTTTAGCTGGTCGGGTGTGAGATGATCTTTTTTGCCAATGATGTAAGCACCTTTGACGTTGATGGTAAAACCTTCAATACCAGCACCTCTATAGGTGCCTGAATAGGTCTCTCCTTCCTTTACAATCATGACAGGGCGGTCATTAACATTGCGTCCAAGAGTTTTCATGTTTTCCATGAATTCTTTTAAAAGAAGAATTTTTTCTGGATTGGAGATATCCTCAAACAGATGGCGCATAGGTTCTAGATCGTCTTTTTCTGTTACTGCAACACTGGCAAGCATCATGCGTTCTTTTGTGACAAGCGAGAAGTCAAGCTGATGGCCTGCTGCTTTGGCGAGATTTTCAAAAAAGACTCGTTGGGTGCGTCCATTCCCTTCTCTGAAAGGGTGGAGTTGGTTGAGAGAGTTAAATAAGCCTATTGTTTCAATATTAAACTCTTCACGTGTTAAGCCTTGCAAATTATTTTTTTCTGCAAGTGTTTGCTCTAATTTTTGTAAACCTTCTTCGATTTCATCACCGATAGCAAAAGGATTGTCCCAACCCGTTCTTTTCATTTCCGGCATGATGGCCGTGGTGCCATCTGAAAATGTAAAGGGGAGATGGCGTAGATGTCCAGCCCATTCAAATGTATTTTTAAATAACGCATGATGAAGAGAGCATAAATAGGCACTATCAAAGTTTTCTGGTAGGGGGGCTTCACGCAGATTGATCATTGCTTGGGCTGTATCATGCGAGCATTTTTCCAGAAAGGATTTTAAGTCTTTTGTTCCATATTTATTTTTGAGTGTTGTCGTTTTAGGATAGACATAATGAAGGGGCGAGGCGCTTCCTTTTATTTTTGCTTTTGCTTTTGGCATTGTTTCCTCTTTATAATATAGCGTTGTCCATGAGAGTGTTAAATTCTTCGAGTGAAAGTTCTCCCCTTGCGTATCGTTCTAAAATTTCCAGCGTTTTGGGATGAAGTGTTAACCCCTCAATTTCATAGCTGTTGATGGTTGCATTAACCGCTTCGCGGCGTTTTTTTAATTCTTCCGCTGTATGCAAGAAAAGATTTTCTGTTGCCTTTGTTTCCATTTGTTTTTCCTTTAGCGTTTTTCAACGGTTGTTTTAAAAAGGTCTTTTTACACAAGAGGTTCTCTTCATGCGTTTACCCGCCAAAAATGTTTCGTTGTTTGAATGGGTCATAATAGATTTCTGTGACTTTAAAATTCCCATTAACCCGTTTACATTGAATGATAATATCAATCATTGAGATCAAGAGTCCTCGAATATCATCACGCTCTAAATCACTTCCACCTTCACTTTCTTTGACCAAAAGGGTCATCTGTTCAAAGGCAGAAAGTGCTGTTGAGGCATGAACCGTGGTAATCGAACCGGGGTGCCCCGAATTGACATTGCGGATATAATAAAAGGCTGTTCCATCTCGAAGTTCTTGTAAAAGAATGCGGTCAGGACGCATGCGTAAAGCAGATTCAAGCAATTCTTTAGGACCAATAGAGGATAAACCTTGCCCATCTTTTGAATAGATCATAGAAACATGGTTGGGTTGTGGGACAATCAGTTCTTGTGTATCTTCAATGGTGATAATACGTTCATCCTTGGGAATTTTGGCAATGAGGGCCTTTGAAAGTGTTGTCTTCCCAGAACCGGTTTTTCCAGCAATCAAAATGTTTTTTTGACGTTGTACCGCTTGATTTAAAAAGGAGACGAAATCCTTCTTATAATAAGCGGTTATCAAATCGTGTTCAATATTTTTCAGTTCGTTAAAATGTGATTGATAAGTTTTTAAAGGTGTGAATGAGACTTGTTCACACAAGGAAAAAAGACCTTTATTGGCAAGATCTTCGAGGGAAAAAGTGCGTGATGACGGTTTGCGAATTGTTATACTGATTGTGTCTTTTTCAACCGCTGGAGGAATGACAATTTGAATACGTTCATTCTCTGGTAGAGTTGCCGATAATATGGGATTTTTATCCGATATATTTTGCTTAGAATAGGAAGCGACAACTTTAGCAATGCCCATAAGTTCATTAAATGAAAGGGCGGGTGCCTCTACCGTTTTCCATCCTTCAAACCCTTCGGTCATGATTTGATAGGGGCGATTGATGACAATTTCAAAAAGACTGTCATCTTTCAAAAAAGCACGCAGTGGCTCAAGTTTTGTTAAAACAATTGCAACAGTTTCATCATTCAACGGAGGTATTGTGGGGTTCATTGTAACGGCACCACAGAATTTTTATAAAAGTTTCTTGAAAGGATGCGATGAATGATTTGTCTTTTGTTTTCAGTGAGTTTCAATTTATAAACACTGGAAAAATCTAAATCGCGGGCCACAAAAACATTGACCATTTCACCTTGATTTTTGGTCAATGTTGGAGGAATGTTGGTGTAGTTTTCTGTGAGAATATTTGCAATATTTTGTCCCGAAGAGGCTGTTTCAGAGTTTTGCTGCTCTGGATTTGGTGCAAAACGGTTTCTCGCATAGTTTGTTACATCTTTGACAATCGAAACAAGAAGTGCAGAGCCAATGCGTTCGAACCAATGATTATCAATATCTCCATCCATACCAGAACGCCCCAAGGAATCAGTCGCCGGTGAAGCTAATGTGATAATGACACCACTTGGGGTTTTTGCTCTATTCCAGAGAACAAAAAGGCGCTTTTGCCCTCTTTTCAAGCCAGCACGATATTCGCCAACAATTTGTGTGCCTTTATCAAGCAGGACAACGCGACCATTATCTGACAAAATATCTCGCGAGACGATACAGCTGGTAAAACCTTGTTGATCACTGCTAATGGCCGTTTCTAAAATACAGGGAATAGAAGCACCCATGGCAATGATATAGTTGCGGTTGCCAAGCGTTGAGGCACGAATCCCCTCAAGGGTGGTTGGCTTGAGAAGATTGTTAAAGCGTTGTGCTATTTCATCAGGTTTTTTTTCGAGTTGGTTAAGGGACAAGCCATTTTGTGTTATTGCTTTTTCTTGCTGTTTATTCGCATAGGCTAAGACAGGAGCACGTTGTGCTGCTTCCAAAAGTTTCGCATCGGGCTTTGATTGAGTAATTGTTGGGGTTGGGAGCTCAACCTTGGGCAACAGCGTGCTGCTATTTTGTTCGTTCGGTGGAAGAGGTGTAGGTTTTATCTTAGCAGGTCGGAAAATCTCCGTTTGCTTAATAATCCCTTCTTTGGGAAGTTCAACAGCTTGTTTCTTTTCTGTGGCAAGTGTTGAATATGCTAAATAAATACAGACACTGAAAAGAATAATAAGAACAGCTGCTTTGCCTATATTGCTCTGTTGGTTTTTCCCGCGAGCGTCTCTTATCGTATCACGGTCATTGATGTCTTTTTCATCCATTGTGTCATTCATGGTTGTTTCCTATATGCACTTTACGTTGTACAGAGGGTGATGTTGTACCAGTTTCGGGGTTGATCCCTTCTGGAGTAAATCTTCTATTGAAGATGCACAGCACGTCATTTCCACGGCGCAAAGTAAATTGCGCAGCTGTCGCATGAACGATAACCTTATTGCCTTTAATCGATTTTGGAACGAGCGATTCTTGTCCATCAGAAGAGACAAGATAAATGGAAGGAATTTCGCTATTGCCTAAAAATATAAAGGTTGTCGTTTTACCGTTGTCATAGACAGAACTTGGTTCAATGAGCGTTGATCCTTGTGCTTCATAAGCCCAATTGCGTGGACCAAAATTTTCATGAATATTCAGAATATCATTGACAAAATTTTCCTCGTGCTGTTCGGCTTTCGCTGCTTCCGCTAATTTCTTACGCAAGGCTTCATCTTCTGGATAGCGAAACTTTACAAGGAAATAGGTCTCATTGCCCGCTGAAACATCGCCTTCTCGCACTTGGAGTTCAAACTGATAAGATCGCTTTGTACCGTCTTCGCGGCTGGTGACAATTTGTAAATTGGTGACAGGTTGAACTTCGCGTGGTTTTAAGAAAACAAAGTGACCAGCTGGTGCAACTTGCCAAGCAACAGAATTGCCAATACCAACATAGATCACTTCTTCATCATCGGCAAATTCAAGCTGCACTGAGGAACGAATAGAACCAATGATTTGCGTGACATTGTAGGGATCATAATTGACAAAGCGAATACGATTGTCTTTGCGGGCACTCACAGGTGCTGTTTCTGCAAAGAGGGGCGCCGTATAACAATTGATTGCGACCATGAAAGTTAAAAAGCTTATTTTTAAAAATTTGCTCATTGTATCACCTCTGGATCGGATCTGTATTCCGACACTTGAAAGCCAAGGGGATTGATTAAGCGGTCTGTCGTTGAAATTTGTGCATTCACATAGGAAAAGTTTAAAATCGAAACCCAATGGGAAATATTTTCTTTACCATTAATGTCTCTGACCGCTTTGTAGTAACGCACTTGAATAAGATCTTTGCTTAAAAAGGAAATTGATTTGATCGTGACAGTCGCAATCATATTTTGATAGATATTTTGTGGACTTTCTGGATTGTTGCCTGCATACCATTTTGCAAAACGGTTTTGTTCGGCTGGTGAAGATAACAAAGAGACTAGGCTAAAATTATTTTCTGCCTCTGATGCTAGAAATCCCTCGCGTGCGCGAACATATTTGGCAGCAAAATAGCGTGTTATTGCTTCATCATAGTCATTGGGAGATTCCTTTAGGGCACTAACCGTATCAACAATGCCTGTTGAATTATCAACGCGGATAACAAAGGGCTCTACGGACTTTAAGGGGGTTAATGCTGCTACAGCCAAAGCTAAGGCGATGGTCATTAAGCCAAAAAGCACTGTTAAAGCCATGGCAATTTTCATTCGCACGCGCATCCCATGCATGCGATCAATATCGAATGAGCGTGCTTCTTTTATATATTCTTCAAGGGCATCACTTTTCACGCGTGTTCTCCATCGTTTTCTCAAAGAGCATTTCATCTTTTATGGGGTTGAGTGAAGCTTCCTTAATCGTTACATCCGCTCCTGCTTTTTCGCTTTCTAAGGTATTCAGAATGATGGGTGTTGTGACAGATTTTACGATTTTTCCTTGTAATGTATTTTTATTGTCCCAATCCCATTTGTCCCTATTTAAAATGCGGGTTTGTTTCCCATTACAGCGTGGCGGTTTTTTAGGACCACTCAGAGAGGCACAGCCGGTAAGGGTTATGCTTAAGATTACAAAAAAAGTTATTTTTCGTTTCATTTTTTAAACTCACAAATATTTTGGAATACAATTAAACCTCTCAGACTTCTTGCTTTGAGCCACTTCACAAAGGAAAGGGATGCAAGGTTTTAATTGGTCTGATGAAACCAAGGATATTAAGGACTCTCCACAATGTGTGCCTAATGCGCGCGCTTTGATACGCGCGCATTGCAAAAACAAAAACTTTGCCTTTTTAAGGTGTCCAACATTAAAATCGACCACGGCCCTGAGATCCCATTCTTGCGGATTTGGCGGCAGCATTTGCTATTCCTGCGGCCCCCGATCTTGCAGCCCCCGCCATTTTTGCTGCACCAGAGAGTTTTGAAGCAGCACCTTTGGCTACATTTCCACCAGCTTTAGCTCCACCGGAGAGCATCGTGAAAATCTGTCCTCCTGAAGAGATGCCAGCGTTAAAATATGGGCCACCAGAGGAGAGGGCAGAGGCAATGCCAGGAAGTGCCCGGAACAGAATAGCTCCTATTACTGAGATGACAACAACAGGGGGAAAGAGAACGTAGATCGAATGATATGAGCCACTAAGAACGTGCAGAATAACTTTGCACATAATCGTTCCAAGCATGATCACCAAAACTTGCAAAATAGTGAAGTTGATTAAGGTCGTAATCCAAGCATCGGTATATTTTCTGGTTGCATTGAATAAGTATAAACTAATAAACAGCGGTCCAAGACCTATAATCATCACAAGGGCAACTTGGGCAAACATTTGCACAATAAAACCACCGATACAAAAGATAATGACAGCGCAAATCATTAAAAAGCCAAGAAGCCCTACCAAGATCTTTTCAAGGAACCACGCTTTCGCTAAGACCTCTTGATAGCGGAGAGAGGCCTGTAACAAAATATAGTCAAAGACATTGGAACCCGTGTTATTGCCGTTGAGTGCATTGCCAATGGCGTTTACTAAATCATTGAAAAAGACATTTTTAACATAGATGTTAAAAGTATCTGCATTGGTTGCCATAGTCGTTACAACAACAATTTTAACGACGTTGTTGAGAAGACTATGCATGGAAAGAGCAGCACGACCCGTCATGACATTATAGCCATAAAGAAAGATGAAAATGATCGAGGCAAGATTAAGGGGTGCCGAAATAGCACTCGACAAATTGCTCACTGTCATATCCATCACATCATTGAGTGGCTTTAAAATGTATCCAGAAACACTCTCAAATGGTGCAGAGCTAAAGTCCGACATCTAAACTCCCAAGACTTGATGGAACATTAGATTTATCAAGTTTTTCTTTTAGTTGTTTTGCAAGATTTTCATGGCCTTTTTGGATCTCTTCTTCACGAAGCTCCTCTTTTGTTTTTGTATCTTTTGCTTGAATCATATCCAAAGATTGGAGTTTTAAAGCGTCCGCTTGAAGTTTTGCTTGAAGAACGGAAAGTTTTGCTTGAAGAGCCTGTATTTTTTCTGTACCAGCTTTTTCTTCTGCTGGAGCTTGTGCCTGTGTCTGAGCTTGTGTAAGTTCTTTGCTTATTTTTTCAATTTCTTTTATAGCTGCAGCTGCCTGCTGATGAATAGTTTCAGCTGTTTCTGATTTTACAGCATTTAATTGTTGTGTGCTTTCTAGTGCCTTTTTATAATATTCTTCAACATTTTCTCCATTTTCTGCTATGGCGTGATGGATAAAAGACAAAGATAAGAGGGTAACTAAACTATATTTTTTCATTGATTTTCTCTCCTTTGATGAAATATGGGCAGCCATATATCGGGGGCAGTGCCATGTTCATTGATAATTTGGTTCATGAGTTCAATATTCTTGGTTGTGCCACTCAAGACAGCAATCTCATCATTCATTCCACGTAAGTTAAGTTCTGCAACGACAGAATTTTGTCCCTGCTTGATGAGAAAACGACGGGATTCTCTACTTAATTCTGATTGTATCAGTTCAAATTCACGCTCAGTCAGTCTGAAATTTTCAACATAATCTTGGTAATTTGCTTTTTGATTTGGAAAAAATATTTGAGTAGGGCACTGTTCAATAATCGTGTGGGCGATTGTTGAATTGATAGCGTCTTTGGGACTTTGCGTAGCAAAGAGCATCATACCATTTTGCTTACGGATCGTTTTGAGACGATCTTGCGCAAACGCTTTGAATGAATCGTCTTCAAGAGCTTTCCAGAATTCATCAATGATAATAATAATGCGTCGCCCATCAATGAGATCGAGAATGCGGTGAAACAGATACATCATCAAGGGACGTCGAATTTCTTCATTGTCTAAGAAATCGGTCATATCATAACCAATAAATTGGGAGTCTAAATTAAGATCATCTTGATCGTTATCAAAAACCCAGCCTAAAGCATTGCCTCTAATCCAAGGTTGTAACCTTATGGCAATTCCTTCTTTTGATGTGTTATCAAAAAACAGCTGAAGTGCACCAAGAGAGCGTTGGGAACGGGGCAAACTTTCTAGAGAATCAATGGCTTTTGCAATATCTTGTCGCTCTTGTTCTGTCACAGTTTGTTCTTCAGGACTCACAAGTTTTAAGACCCAATTGCGAAGAAAAACTTTATTTTTTTCGGTGTATTCCATGCCTTTTAAAGGGGAAATGCCCGTAGGTTGACCATTTTTTAAGGGTTTATATTTTCCACCTCCAGCACGCACAAAAATCTCTGCACCTTGATCTTTGTCAAAAAAGACCATTGTTGGATTGTGCTTTTGTAATTGGGCAAGAAGAAAATTAACAATGACCGTTTTACCAGATCCAGAAGGACCACAAACAAAGGTATTACCAAGGTCGCCATAGTGAAAATTAAAATAATAAGGAGAACTTGCTTGCGTTTTTAACAAGGCTACAGCGGACCCCCAAACATTCCCTTCAAGTTGTCCAAGGGGAAAGGAATGGAACGGTGATAAAGCTGCAAAATTTCTGCTGGTAATAGCTCCAGAACGTGCACGATAGCTAAAGTTTCCAGGAAGTTGCGCCCACCATGCTGCTTCCAATCCTAAATCTTCTCGAGCAATAACGGCTCCACCATTGGTTAAATGTGAGCGTGCTTTTGAGAGATTTTCAGCTAATATTTTAGGGTGATCGGCAAAAACGGCTAGAGAGAGATGGTGTTCGCCTAAAACAAAACGATTGGACTCTAAATCATCAAGCGCTTCATCAAGGGCATCAATTTGTGAGCTAGCACGATCTGCTGTATTAATCATTTGGTTTTGTTTGCGGCTCATAATGGCACCGGCAGCCGCTTTACTCTTAAAGACAAAAGATTGTGTGAGGATGAATTCAAAGGAGGCGGTCAGCAATTCATCCGTCATGCCAGGGCGTGTTTTAGAGGGATATTCTTTCCAGCCAAACATACCAACAAAACGTTCATTGCTTTCATGACGAATTTCAATAATTTCTTTCCCAAAAATAACACGATCCGAGTAAATCGTTGAAGCAATCGTCCCAAAGGTGAGAGGAATACGTTCACGTCGTCCTCCTACTAACTGGTGAAGAAATTCACTTTGTTCAGAAAATAAAAGGCCATCATGTTCATAAATTGATAAGAGGCGGGCTTTATAGGCCTCCAAACCTTCTATAAAATCTCGACTTAATTCTTCGATCTTACGAATAGCTTCCTCATCCGGTTCACTTTGCGTTTTCTTCGCTTTTGTGAGACGCTGAAAAAATGAAGCCAAGCGTTCTGTTTTGTCTGATGCCGGATTCCACAACAATGACACAAACAGATCATTTCTATAAAGCTCTTGCGAAACCATTTTCTTTTTGTATTTTTCATCTAATGTTGCTGCAAAAGAGGAAGAAAAATGGCCCTCTGGATAGATCGTTTCGCGACGACGAATAATATGAGAATATAAAGCAACACGCTCATCAGCAATGTTTTTTAAAAGAGTGTTTAATTGGTTATGTAAGGAATTTAATTGATCAATATCTGCCGTATCAAAATTGACCCCTTCAACAGCGATCACCGTCATTAAACACCGTGAACTTAATGCAATGACATGCTGGTTGATATGACGTATATACGGAATATAGTCTTCAGGCAGCATTTCCCGTTTCATGATTGATGCTTGTTTCACGCAATTAATTCCTTATAAGTACGGATAAGGCGCAATGGGGAAGTCGATCCTCCTCCCCATCGCTTGAGGTTTTTTTGTTTTCCCCGCGTATTAAGCCAGGCAAATAAGACGCGAAATTGGTTGTGATCATGCTTTGTTATTTCACGTAAAACAAAGTGTAGACCAACACCTAAACCAAACATTGTAAAATCGCTGGTCACAATAAAAAGAATGGTCGTCGCCATGATATTGAGAGCCATTGCTTCCATTGTGACACCCGCAAACATGGCTGGTCTTGTACAAGCAAGGAAAAGGGTATCTTCGTTCATTTATGTCGTGCCCGTTAACTTACCAACAAGAGCAGGTGCTCCAAAGACAATGCCGATGCCGATAATACAATACGCAGCTTTGCGTAAATCGATAAAACCATACATCCAGCCGATACCCACAGCAGCAACACATATAATCGCAATGAGTTTTGCTGTTGTTCCCGTCATCATGTCAACAATATTTTGTAAAATACCATCAAGCTTCCCTAGTCCATCGGCACTAGTAGAAGCGGCATAAGAAGGATCTAAGACAATGATTGCTGTTAAAAACAGCATAAGGACGGTAAACATCATGTTTTTGGATATATTTTTTGTCATTTTACCTCTCTTTAAAAAGAATTATTCATCTCCTGATATTCTTTCATCTCTCCTCAAAAAGCTTTACAGCCCACATCCTGCCCGCCCAGGTTTCTCGTTTATAAAAGCTTTGACAGTGACTCTTTCTCACTCTCACAATGCTCTTCTCGTGAGACAAAAATTTTCTTCTTAAGATTGTTCTACATAAAAATGGCAATTTTAAGTTGTAATATTTTGCAGAGTTAATTTGCGACAGACCTTCTTAAAATTTTTCTTCAAGAATTTAAGAAGGTTATTGTTAAAAATATGAAAGGACAGAGAAATAATGAATTTTTTGAGCAAATGTATTAAACAATTGCGGTTTAGATTCATCGTTATTGTTTATATTATGGGTTCTATATTATGGGGGATCAGTCAATATAAAGATAAAATAGATTTGGGTGTTTTAAAAATATTTACAATGCAAGATATTGTTGGTTTGCCTTTGGAAGAAAAAAAGCCAAGAGAAGCTCTTGCCACACCGCGGTTAGAAAAAAAACAACCGAATCTTAATTTGCAGAACACTGTTTCCTTGAAGAATACCACTGCTTTTCAGGGTAAGGCATTGGTTACCAGTGGTGTTACATTTAAACTGGTTACTCCTGTTGCACAGTCTTGGCGTAAGCATGTTGCTCGTAATATTCATCTCTATGGTGTCGATACCTGTGCACCGCGTCAAAGGGCAAAATTAAACGATCAAGAATGGCCTTGTGGGGCGGTTACAACCGCTTGGCTTGTCACCAAAACACTTGGTCAGAATTTATCTTGTCAGCAGGCACTTATGCACAATGGTATTTCCTATGCGCAATGTTTTGTTGATGGAATTGATTTAGCTGAAGTCGGTCTTGCAGAGGGGATGTTTGTCCTTTCAAAAGACAGTAAAAATCCTCTTCCAATACAATATCGTCATGCTGAAGAAAGAGCACGCCAGAATAAAATTGGTCTTTGGTCGAGTGAATTCACCGAGCCTTTACAATGGAGGCGGGATAATGGATCCTATAATCCCTTTTCCAGTTTCTAATGAGGTTTATGGACAGATTTCCCTGATGTTTCTATCGTAAATTTTATAAAACGGACTGAAAGGGCAAAAAGCAAGTCGAAAGAAGGCGTGAAAATCCTTGTGTCTTTTTTTTCAAGAGAGGTGAACTGGTTTAATTTCTCTTTCAAGGGACGTTTATTTTCAAAACCACTTCGCGATTAGAACTGTTGCCCAAATCATTCTTTGCTCGAAAAACCATTGTTGACACAATTCTATAAAAAACTCTTCTTTTATTCAGAGGCTAGAGAGATAAAAAGTGATGTTGCTTTTAAAACTATCATGCTCATAGAGGAGGGCTGAAGAAAAAGAATTGTGCATCATTTTCAATTATAGAGTTTTGAATTCTGCGGAGTATGGCAATGGACCTTACACGATGGGATTAAGGGGCCATGGGATGCTTTTGTTTCTGCTTTGATTGTAACAAAACAATTGATAAAACTGTTATTTGGCGACAAATGCGTGTCATCAAATAAATTCATTGTGTTGGATGTGGTTGTAGAGTCATCATTCGTTTTGCAAAAGGCATTATATTCTTAAAATTTAAAAAGAGATGATCTCATCTCTCTTCTCCATTTGCCGTCTCTTGACACTGGGTATGGGATATTGTGCCAAGACACCTGAAAGCGTTGAAGGATTGTAAGATTTAGAAGAGTAAGCCATGGTCTCCTCTCAAGACTTTTATCAATGAACTTAACAGGAATATCAAGTTTGTTGATACAGCTGCTGAACACGATGCTTCTCTGTTTGGTTCTCTCTTCTCTTGTTGAAGCGTAGAATTTTTTTCTTTGGTATAAGAATTGATCTTTATACAGTTAAGAAAATGCAAAAGAAATTGCTCTCTCTTTGTCTTTCCTCTATGAATCTCTCAAGAATTTAATAGCCAAAAAAGATAAAAATCAATAAATTATAAAAGAATATTCTTTTATAATTCATGCGCTTCTCGTGTATAACGAATATTGTGTTTGCTGATCAAAAGTTTTACGGACAGAAAAAATGATTTTCTCTCTTAAAGTTTGAGAAATTGTAGAAAAAAAGACAGTGTTAAGAAAATAGATGACAGAAGAATACTCTTTCGATAAGGAGTTTCACAAGATTAAAGATAGTTTGATCAATGGCAAATGTATAAACAGGTGCAAAATGAATGAACTTACCCATATCGAGACTGTTATAGCGCATTATGATGCTGTTTTTTGCGATGTTTGGGGTGTTGTGCATAACGGTGTGCACGCATTTGAACCGGCATTAAAAGTGTTGTACAAAATTCGACAGATGGGAAAAAGTGTTATTTTATTGACCAATTCACCTCGACCACGGGAAAATGTCATTGTTCAATTGCAAAATATGAATGTGCATAACGATTATTATGATGCTCTTATTACTTCAGGAGATGTAACGCGCGATCTTATTCGTGCTGCACCCCGTAAAGTTTTTTTTATTGGTCAAGAACGAGATCTGATGTTGTTTGAAGGGTTAGAGTGTGAACTGGTTGAAGAATGGGAAGCCTCTGTTGTGGTTTGTAGTGGCTTTCTTGAAGATCTTGAAGAAGAACCCTCTGCTTATGAGGAGATGTTTCACCGTATGCGGGCGCGCAATTTGCCTTTCATTTGTGCTAATCCTGATGTGATTGTCCATCACGGACAGCGGGAATTTTGGTGTGCTGGTGCATTGGCGCGTCTTTATCAACAATTAGGCGGGGAGGTTCGTATTGCTGGTAAACCTTATGCACCCATTTATGAATGTGCCTTTGAAAAATTGCAAAAAATTCGTGGAATAGTAGAGAAAAATCAGGTTTTAGCTATTGGCGATGGTCTTTTGACCGATATTAAAGGTGCAATCCATTTTGGTCTTGATGCTCTTTATATCATGGGAGGCATTCACCGTTATGACTATATGCAAAATGGGGTGGTGGATAAGCAAGCTTTGCACTCTTTTATTGAACGGCATGGCTATAAGCCACAAGCGGTCATGTGGGCTCTTCAATAATGTCTGATTTTCTGCGTCTTCAGGGGATTCATATGCTTCCTTTGGCTTGGCGAGGAACCGTGTTGGCACTTGGAAATTTCGATGGTGTTCATTGTGGACATCAGGCCGTGCTTCAAAAAGCACTTGATTTCGCTCGTCTGAACAATAAGCCTGCTGTTGTTTTAACCTTTGAACCACATCCAAGAAGCTTTTTTTCCCCCTCAACTCCTATCGATCGCTTGACAGAAGCTGCTGAAAAAGCTGAAATCTTTAAAATTTTGGGATTTAATGGGGTGATTGAACAGCCCTTTGATGCAGATTTTGCTGCTCTTTCAGCAGACAAATTTATCGAGGTGATTTTAAAACAAACTTTTGATGTTTCGGTGGTGGTAACGGGTGAAAATTTTCAATTTGGTCACCAGAAAAGGGGAAATTCACACCTTCTTTATCAAAAGGGAAAAGAATATGGTTTTGAGGTGGTGCAAGTTCCTTGCATCTCTAACATTCAAGAGAAACAATCGTTGATTATCTCCTCGAGCTCTATTCGCAAGCTCCTTTCTGAGGGGCAGGTGGAAAAAGCAGCGCATTTGTTAGGCTATCATTACCGTGTATGCTCAAAGATTGTTCAGGGTGAAAAACTAGGACGCCTTTTAGGATTCCCTACTGCTAATCAGATCTTACCTCTTCAAGTTAGTTTAGCGCATGGTGTTTATGCGGTACGATTGCGTCGTGCTAACGGTGTTTTGTATGATGGGGTTGCAAGTTTTGGTTGTCGTCCGACAGTTGTTAAAAATGGTGCACCGCTTCTGGAAACTTATTTATTTGATTTTAATGGCGATCTTTATGGAGAAAGTTGCACCGTTTCTTTCTTCCAGTTTTTGCGAGGGCAAGAAAAATTTGATGGGCTTGAGCCGTTGATTGCACAAATGCAACGCGATGAAAAGGCAGCAAAAGAAATTTTGGCGGCAGCCAAACCACTCTCACAGTTGGATCAGCTGCTTACTTTTAAAAATACGCCCTAAGTTGGTCTGAAAAGGAGAGTAGAGCGGCAAAAATAGCACTCAAACTCACGATGATCACGAAGATATATTCTAAAACATCATGCAATAGATGCGTTTTTTGTTGTTGAGAGGGGGAATCAAAGGGTTGGCGATCTGATTTCAACATAACTTTTTCGTAAATTTATGAAATTCTCGGGTTTTTCTTATCGTTTAAAATTTTACTGCTTTTTTCTTTATGATCCATTAACACAGATTTAAAGACAGGATAGACGATAAAGATGCATGGAGCGTGTTCCTTGGTAGCAATAGGCGAGAAGAGGTGTCGATGCTGTTTTTAAAATTGTCTTCATGGTTTCAATATCTGTTTTTTTAATGGTGGGGGGCACGATAGGAATATGATAGGCTTTTATGCCATATTCTTGTGCTGCTGCTTTAATGAGGGAAAAATCAGGCTGATCAGGATCTTCTTGATCGGGGCGGTTACAAATAATTGTTTTAAAGCCCACTTGTGCTAATGTTTTGATGTTTTCAACATCAATTTGTCCGCTGATAAAAATATCAGGATCAATTTGTTGTAAGTTCATTTTGTTACTCTCCGATATGATCTCTCTTTATCATTTTTTCGTGTTTGATCTCCAACAAGCATGAGAAGAATGAAACTTTTTGAAAAAGCACTTTAACAGAAATGTTTCATCTGTCGAGAAGAAGAGAGTTGTTTAAAAAAGGATATGGTTTTTGTAGCCCTATCACTCTATTTCAGTGTTTTAGTTTATGCTTTATCTTCTCTTCTGATTCTCATGGGAGCATTAGAGATATTGCTACAGCATATTGATTTATAACGATAATTTACTATTTGCCTATTGAATTAGACTCCCGAATATTGTAAGATTCTCTCATCTCATCTCATCTCATCTCATCTCATCTCATCTCATCTCATCTCATCTCATCTCA
>NZ_JBTTDI010000011.1:0-41229 GCF_055796185.1 Bartonella sp. P12B
ATGCTTTCTCAAAAAAAACATCTCGTTCTCAATGATAACTATTAGAAAAAAATCAGAATCAGATTAGAATTTATCTAGCGTGGGGACATCTTTTCTACAAAATTTTATTAAGGAGATTTTTCCCAATGCTTTGGTTCACAACCATACAAAAGAAATATAAATTTACAGATGATATAAGGACAATTGGAAGACACGTAGTTTATCGTATTCAAGCTATTAAAGACTTTGGTGATGTTAAAGCAGGTGATTTGGGTGGCTGGATAGAAAAAGAGAAAAATCTATCTCATGATGGTGATTGTTGGATATCTGTTAATGCCGCTGTTTTTGGGAATGCCAAAGTTTACGGGGATGCCAAAATCTTTGATGAAGCTAAAGTTTATGGTAAAGCTCAGGTCTTTGATAAAGCTGAAATTTATGGCAATGCTAAAGTTGATGACAATGCTAAAGTTTATGGTAAAGCTAAGGTGTTTGGAAAAGGGCGCGGGGATACCGTCGCAATTCATGGCAATGCCAAAGTGTTTGATACAGCTAGAGTTTTTGGTAATGTTAAAATTGGGGGTTCTACCCGTGTTTATGGCAATGCATATGTTGATGGCGATGCTAAAATTTATGGTTCTGCCCATATTTGTGATAATGCCAATGTTTTTGGTAATACCAATCTCTCTGATAAAGCTAAAATTTATGGCAATGCCTGTGTTTATGGTAATGCTCAGGTCTTTGAGAAAGCTGAAATTTATGGCAAAGCTGAAGTTTATGGCAATGCTAAAGTTTATGGCAAAGCTCAGATCTTTGAGAAAGCTAAAGTTTATGGAGACGCTAAAGTTTATGGCAGAGCCAAGCTGTATAAAGAAACTAAAATTTATGGCGATGCTATAATTTTTAGTAATATATATAGATATTGAAAATACAGCAATTAAGCTATAAATAATCTAAAAATATTAAGGTGTTTTAGAAGTTAAGTTTTAACTATTAATGTCATTGCCTTATTTATGAGTTTAAATGATAAAATATTCATTTAAAAAATCTCTCATAGGCAATGATATTCGTATCTTAACTTCTCTCTACTTATGAAAAAAAGTACCCTCATTTTTGAGGTGACTAAAATTACACAATCCAAATTTAGATTCTTATTTTTAAACCGTATTATCAAAACAGCTTTTGATACGTGTTTTACATTCTATCATTAAAAGCATATCGTTTTAACAATGCGATTTATTTATGATAAAAACGTCTTGTAAAATTTATGAGCTGTTATGACTGATAACTGCTTTGCATTTCATTTGAATGCTCTCAAGTGTTATAACATTGGCATCATGATTTGCTTTTTATGCTCTGTTTATAGATGGCTATTGTTTATAAAAAATGATCAATTGAATCATGCATAAAAGTGTGGATTCTTAAGTGGATTCAAATAAAATAAATGCACTTAATATACTGATTTTATTGTGTTTTTCTTCATTATGGGGAGTAGGCGACCAAAATAATAAAGTAATTTTAGGGGATTGCAATAGAAATGAAAAAGTTTCTGTCCTGTAGAGTTGTGTCATGAGAGCGACTTCTCAAGAGAGAGGTACTGCGCTGTTTATCAAAGCGAAGAGGATGAGAAAAGGGGTAGCACTTTTGTGCATTGATCTTGCTTCTTCAAGATTTTATTTCTGATCAGAGAGGAGCTGTAAAATTGCTTTTTGCTTTACAGAGTTCAGCACTCTGAAGCTTTTTAAAAGCAGATATTCCTCTTTGCTCGAGATGATTTCATCATGATGGTATGGGGGCTCTTGCTTTGTTAAGAGATCTGCATAAAAAAAGGACAGCGGCACATTGAGTTTCTCAGCAATTTCCTTCAAGCGTCCGGCGCTTACACGATTGAGTCCCGTTTCATATTTTTGAATTTGTTGCGCGCTTAACTTTAAAGATTGCCCCAATTCTTTTTGAGACATTTTCAACATTTTTCGCCTAAAACGGATTTTTTTGCCGATAAAAACGTCGTTAAGAAGGTCTTTGCCTTGCATTTCATTCCCCCACCGGTTGCGAGCGCCCTCGCATTGGTATTCCGGGAGTAACAAGTACTGAACCCTAGTCAGCTTTTTGCTTTTAGTGCTTGACAGCACCTGGACATAGCAAAATCTCCCGGAATTCCGGGCTACCCACAAAGTGGGTCCATTTTTACGCTAGGGTTTCGGGCTTGTTTTCCCTATTGGTCGTTGCGTAGACGACCAAAACATCCTTTGAATGATAAAGTACTTTTAGGGGATTTACAATAAAAATGAAAAAGTTTCTGTAATGTAGAGTTTTATAATGAGAGCGACTTTTTACATGAGAGGCGCTGCGCTGTTTATCCAATCGAAGATAGTGAGAAAAGCAGTGGCACTTTTGCGTGTTGATCTTGCTTCTTCAAGATTTTATTTCTGATCAGAGAGGAGCTGTAAAATTGCTTTTTGCTTTACAGAGTTCAGCACTCTGAAGCTTTTTAAAAGCAGATATTCCTCTTTGCTCGAGATGATTTCATCATGATGGTATGGGGGCTCTTGCTTTGTTAAGAGATCAGCATAAAAAAAGGACAGGGGCACATTGAGCTTCTCAGCAATTTCTTTTAAGCGTCCAGCGCTTACACGATTTAATCCTGTTTCATATTTTTGAATTTGTTGCGCGCTTAACTTTAAAGATTGCCCCAATTCTTTTTGAGACATTTTTAACATTTTTCGCCTAAAACGGATTTTTTTGCCGATAAAAATGTCGTTGAGAAGGTCTTTGCCTTGCATTTCATTCCCCCACCGGGTGCGAGCGCCCTCGCATTGGTATTCCGGGAGTTGAAAGAACTGAAGTCTGAATCAGCATTTTGCTTTTAGTGCTAAAAGCACCTGGACATAGCAAAATCTCCCGGAATTCCGGGAATCCGTGAAACGGATTAATTTTTTTACGTTCAGACTCTAGGGCTTTCAAACCCATATTGATCGTTGCGTAGACGACCAAAACACCTTCCAAATAATAAAGTAATTTTAGGGGATTGCAATAGAAATGAAAAAGTTTCTGTTCTGTATGGTTTTGTCATGAGAGCGGCTTCTCAAGAGAGAGGCGCTGCGCTGTTTATCAAAGCGAAAATGATGAGAAAAGCAGTGGCACTTTTGCGTGTTGATCTTGTTTGTTTAATATTTTCTTCTGAAGCGGATTTTTTTTTGCCGATAAAAACGTTGTTGAGAAGGTTTTTGCCTTGCATTTCATTTTCCAAACCTGGTGCGAGCGCCCTCGCATTGGTATTCCGGGAGTAAAAAGACTGGGTTCGAGCAGCATTTTGCTTTTAGTGCTTAATAAGCACCTGGACAGAGCAAAATCTCCCGGAATTTTAAGACATTTGCAAAGCGGGGCAAATTCATCTATCGGGGCTTTGGGGCTTTACCAGCCCCATGGGTTGTTAGCGTAGGTGATCAAAAAAACTTCTTAGTCCATAAAGTCATTTTAAGGAATAAAGTCTTTTGAGCAGTGACCAATGAAACTCAAACGGTTTGTCTAGAAAAGAAGAGCTTTTTGAGGTGCAAATCTCTATTCTTTAAAAACAGTTTTTAAGTTTTACTGTCTCAAATAAATAAAACTTGCACCTCGAAGAGGGGATTTATTTATTATCATACATACGTGTATAATAACGGTCTGTTTCGTCTTCCACATAATAAAGAACAGAAAATATACGTCCATCATTCTGTGGTGTTAGCGTGTAAGTTAAAATTATACCCATGTTTTTTTGTTGTTTGGGTTGATCCGTATAGATCACATGGTATCCTTTCCGCCGCAATAGATCGACAAATAAGGGGGTAAAGTTATCTGCTGGATTGTTTTTCTTTATAATAAGCGTCGTTGTTGCTGGTGGTAAATATTTGATAGTTTTAACAAAATCATCAGCAATAAATTTCGCAGCACTCGGCTTAATACCTTGACCAACATAACTGGATGAAATTCCATTAACAGATGCACAACCGGCTGCCAACACAAGCGGTGGCAACACTAAATATTTCAACATTTTAATCCCCCCTAATAATTATCACTTCCTCTTGGGAAGTCTTCTAAATTGGAAAGCTCCTCTAAATTAAGAGCAATTCCGCTGTTTGTCACACGTAACAAAATATCAGTTTCTAATCAAGCGGGAATGAATTCAGCCTTCACGCGTTTAAAAAATGCTTATCTTCAAGAGTAATGGAAGTTTATGCTTAAGAGACAAATTCTTTCAAACGCCCCGCATGTAGATGATTTAATCCTGTTGCATATTCTTGAATTTATTGCGCGCTTACACCTAATCAGCGTCCTTAAAGTACTTTTAGGGGATTGCAATAGGAATGAAAAAGTTTCTGTAATTTACAGTTTCTTAAAACAGAGAAGTGATGTGTTTTGCGTTGAATCTAAAAGAACGAGAAAAGTAGAGCCTCCGGAATTTTTGGGATAGTCTCGCTGTTTTGTTCATTGGATATTACTTGCTTTAAGCAAATTATCGATAAACGAAGTGTGCTTTAAAAACTAAAGGAAAGCATTATTTAAGTTCAATTTAATGCGTGAGTAATTTTATTTTTATTATAAGGTACATCAGCTTCTTCTAAGCGCGTAATAAGTTTGGAAAATGTGTCTTTTACCTCTTCTTTAAAAGAAAGGTAGTAAACTCCACTAACATCTGAAGGCATTTCAACGCCTTTTTTTTGTAGAATAGCAATCTTATTAAGAGGAAGCTCGGAGATTAACATGCCCATTTCTAGAATAACATTCTGGCGCGCACGAGGTTGTGCTTTTTGGGAATCATCAATTTTAGCATAGCCTATGTCATCATGGGTGAGGAGTACAATACCAAAGCTTATAGAACTGTCACAAATTTTTTTTTCAAATTTTCAATGATGGTTAAACCATTACCGCTGGTATTTTGTAAGATGTATGGTTTGAGGTCAAGCTTGAGAAGAAAATTTTCAAGATCTTTTAAGGAACCCTTATCATGACCGTGGACGATAAAAACTTCTGGAGAAGAGGAAGGCGAGGCATTGGAAGGAGTCTTTGAAGAAGCGGTTAGAGATTGTTCTTCTATATGGTGAGGCAAATGTTTAGCCAACGCTTCTTTTAGCTTCTTCTGCGTGTCTTTGTCACCTTGGAGCCAGATTCTTCTGGTGCTTTCATACCAGTTTATGACTCCTTCGTCGGAGGTTTTTATCTGATACACTAGGACATTGGAGGGGTGTGTGTGCTTCGTTTCTGTGATTTCATATCCAGTTTTGAGAATGATGTTTTTTAGCTCTTCAAGTGTTCCTCTGTGTTTCATTTTATGCCCCTTTTTATCATTGTGTGTGTCATTTACAAAGTACAGAGGTGAGAGTGGGATTTTTTACCACTGTTTTGCTCATGTTTTCTTATGAAGGTTTCCCCCGTATCACAGTCATGGGTTTTTACATTTTTTTGCCATCATTTCAAGGATTATCAAGGGGTTGTTGTGGGAAAAAAGGATTTCTTCAATGGCGATAAATTCACAGGCGGTGTTTAACACTTCATCAAAAGTTGCAAAGTCACTGCCTGCTTGAATAATGGCGGGGATCTCCATAATTTCTGCCCACCATTGTCCCAATTGAAGATTGCGTGGGTGTGCGTGTGGTTTTTTATCAGCTCCAAGTTTTCCAAATAGGAGATAGTCGACACCGGATTCTCCAGCAAGCATGGCGCTATGGCGGTTGCGTATATTGCCAAAACCGATGATTTTTTGCTCCCGTTTCTGATTTTCAAGGGTTTCAAGAGCGTTCAAATCACCCTCTATGTGTAAGCCATCCGCCTTTGTTCTGCTCGCAATGCGGCTGTCACCCGCAATGAGAAGGGCGGTATCCGTTTGTTGAATATCTTCTCCATAGAGTTGTGCTTGTTTTTGTAAAAAAACATCATCACCCTCAGAGTCATAAAGAATGACGCAGGCAAAAGATTTGGCTGATGTGTGTTTGCTTCGCAAAAGTTGACGCAAAAGGGTAGGGTCGACAGTCCGTCGAACATCTAATGTCAATACCAATTGGGGATGAACGTCCGTTTGAGGAGCAGAGGCTGTATGAGGATCAGAGTGCGTTTGAGGGGCAGATTGAGGATGAGATGCTGTTTGAGAAGCCGATGCTGTTTGAAGATCAGAATGCCTTTGAGAGCTAGAGTGCATTTGAGGAGCAGATTGAGGCGGTTGGTTTTGTTGTTTTGTCATACAAAGTCCTTGATTTTTAAAATGAACTTGACTTTTGAAAATAAAATTTCATCCTATAGGCGCGCTTTGCTAAAAAAGATCACTTTCTTGTTTATGGGGGTCCATTGATGGGATATAAGGGCGTTTTTGATCATAAGGCACATCCTTCTTATCGCGATACACGCATCGATGTCTTTCGTTCTTTAGCTTTATTGACAATTTTCATCAACCATATTCCCGGGACTGTCTACGAATATATTACACATAGAAACTTTGGTTTTTCTGACTCTGCTGAAGTCTTTGTTTTGCTGTCAGGCGTTGCTCTTGGGTTAAGTTTTCATGCGCGCCTCTCTCAGAAGTCTTTTTTCTTTATTGTCCGCAAATATTGGCGCCGAGCTTTGCAACTCTATGGAGCTTATCTTTTTACCACTTTTGCAACGTTGAGCCTCTTTTTTGGGGGCTTTTTATTGTGGCGTGTCGAAAAATTGTTATCGATGAACAATATGGAACTCTTTTTTACACAGCCTTTCGTTGCATTTTTTAGCATCTTAAGCTTTGGGCATCAATTAGGCTACAATAATATTCTGCCGCTCTATATTGTTTTGATGCTTGCGGCACCCTTTCTGCTTTATTGGGGCTGTAAAAGAAAAGGACTGCTGCTTTTTTGCTCGTTTATGCTCTATCTCATTTGCGGATTTTATCAAATCGCTCCCCCTTCCTATCCTTTAGCGGGAAAGTGGTTTTTAAACCCTTTGTCTTGGCAATTGTTGTTTGTTATAGGCTTGGTGAGTACTTTGGCTTTGAAACAGGGAAAAAAAATCCCCCTTCAGCCCTTTTGGATTGTTCTTTCCGCCGCATATCTTTTGCTTTCACTGTTCTGGGTGCGTTTCAATTGGTGGGGCGTTTTGGGGTGGTTTGGTTGGTCTTCTCCGTTGATTGATTTTAATAAAACCTTTTTAAGTTTACCGCGCCTGCTCCATGTTGTGGCCTTAGCGACATTGATCCTCTGCTTGCCGCGCTTTAGTCAATGCTTTCAGGTCTCTCCTCAAAATCCTTTAGCGATCTTAGGAAAACACAGCCTTCCTGTCTTCGTGACAGGTACTGTTTTTGCTATGGTTGGACAAATTTTAAAAACAGGGATGACAGGAACGTTTTTTTCCGATACACTGCTCATTATAAGCGGTATTATGGTGCAATTGGGGGTCGCCTATTATTATGAGAAACGTTATTCCCTCCAGCAGTTCTTTGCTAAGGAAACCGATCCGGCTGTAACGCGATAAGAGGGGGCGTTAACCTTAGCTTAAGAAGTTTATTGCGCAAGGGGGGCAAAAGAGGTACTCTAGACAAACGATTTACAACAGCAACAAAAGAAACTTTTTCATTCTTATTTCGTTGAGTCTCATAATTCTTTGTGCTGATATTTGGAGTATGTAAAGCGTGAGTGCACACAAACATTCCGATGATGAACCCATTATTATGATTGAGCATAGTGCTTTCGAAAATGCCTTTAATCGTCTCTATGAGGAGACGATGACATTGATCGAAGAAACGGCAACTTATATTGATACAGAAGGAAAATTTGCTGCACGGTCTCTTTCAGCTGAAATTTCTGCACTCTATGCAAAAGAAGCAATGTTTCTCAGTACACGGTTGATGCAAATTGCCTCTCAGCTGCTCCTTCTTCGGGCCGAACGCGAAGGGGAAATGACAGCAGAACAAATACAGAAAGAAATTGCAAAAGTCTCGCTTCATACACCGACACTGGAATTGGAAAGTGCCCATTGGCAAGAGTTGCCAGAAGTTTTCCGCCATTTTGTTGCTCGTTCACTGCGTCTCGAAGCGCGTATGCAATATATGCGTGCCGATAAAGAGGGTGAACTTCCCCATATCGTAGAAGAAGATAATCCAGTAGGAAAACAAATCGAATTGCTTAAAACAGCATTTCGCCGTTCTTAGTTCTTAGAAAATTTTGTACCGCGTTTTTTGTATTTCGCATCACATCAAAACTTGTGAGAAAAGCAGTAGCACTTTTGTGCATTGATCTTGCCTCTTCAAGATTTTATTTCTGATCAGAGATGAGCTGTAAAATTGCTCTTTGCTTTACAGAATTCAGAACTCTGAAGCTTTTTAAAAGCAGATATTCCTCTTTGCTCGAGATGATTTCATCATGATGGTATGGGGGCTGTTGCTTTGTTAAGAGATCAGCGTAAAAAAAGGACAGGGGTACGTTGAGAATATTGGCAATTTCTTTTAAGCGCCCAGCGCTTACACGATTGAGACCTGTTTCATATTTTTGGATTTGTTGCGCGCTTATCCTTAAGTGGTTTCCTAGTTCTTTCTGAGACATTTTTAACATTTTTCGCTTAAAGCGGATTTTTTTGCCGATACAAATGTCGTGAAAAAGGTCTTTGGTTTGCATTTCATGCCCCCCACCGGTTGCGAGCGCCCTCGCGTTGGTATTCCGGGAGCTTGAAAACACTGAATCCGAGTCAGCCCTTTTGCTTTTAGTGCTTGATAAGCACCTGGACATAGCAAAATCTCCCGGAATCCCGGGATACCCATGGTAATGGGTTTATTTTCGTGCTCGGATTTTAGGGTTTTCAAGGCCCTATTGATCGTTGCGTATTCGATCAAAATCACATGGTTAAATAATAAAGTACTTTTAGGGGATTTACAATAAAAATGAAAAAGTTTCTGTCCTGTAGAGTTTTGTCATGAGAGCGACTTCTTACATGAGAGGCGCTGCGCTGCTTATCCAATCGAAGAGGATGAGAAAACAGCGGTCTTTTTGCGTGTTGATCTTGCTTCTTCAAGATTTTATTTCTGATCAGAGATGAGCTGTAAAATTGCTCTTTGTTTTACAGAATTCAGAACTCTGAAGCTTTTTAAAAGCAGATATTCTTCTTTGCTCGAGATGATCTCATCATGATGGTATGGGGGTTCTTGCTTCGTTAAGATCTCAGCGTAAAAAAAGGACAGAGGCACATTGAGCTTCTCAGCAATTTCCTGCAAACGACCAGCGCTTACACGATTGAGGCCCGTTTCATATTTTTGGATTTGTTGCGCGCTTAGATTTAAAGATTGCCCCAATTCTTTTTGAGACATTTTCAACATTTTTCGCCTAAAACGGATTTTTTTGCCGATAAAAATGTCGCGAAAAAGGTCTTTGGTTTGCATTTCATGCCCCCACCGGGTGCGAGCGCCCTCGCGTTGGTATTCCGGGAGGTTGGAAGCACTGAACTCAAATCAGCCTTTTGCTTTTAGTGCTTGATAAGCACCTGGACATAGCAAAAGCTCCCGGAATCCCGGGACACCCGCAAAGCGGGATCAATTTTTATGTTTGAGTCTTAGAGCTTCCAACACTCTATTGATCGTTGCGTATACGACCAAAATGACCTTTTTAGTCATAAAGGAATTTCAAAGGATTTACAATAAAAATGAAAAAGTTTCTGTTCTGTATGGTTTTGTCATGAGAGCGACTTCTCAAGAGAGAGGTACTGCGCTGCTTATCCAATCGAAGAGGATGAGAAAACAGCGGTCTTTTTGTGCATTGATCTTGCGTCTTCAAGATTTTATTTCTGATCAGAGATGAGCTGTAAAATTGCTTTTTGCTTTACAGAGTTCAGCACTCTGAAGCTTTTTAAAAGCAGATATTCTTCTTTGCTCGAGATGATCTCATCATGATGGTATGGGGGTTCTTGCTTCGTTAAGAGATCAGCGTAAAAAAAGGAAAGGGGTACGTTGAGAATATTGGCAATTTCTTTTAAGCGCCCAGCGCTTACACGATTGAGGCCGGTTTCATATTTTTGAATTTGTTGCGCGCTTAGATTTAAAGATTGCCCCAATTCTTTTTGAGACATTTTTAACATTTTTCGCTTAAAGCGGATTTTTTTGCCGATAAAAATGTCGTTAAGAAGGTCTTTGGTTTGCATTTCATTCCCCCACCGGGTGCGAGCGCCCTCGCATTGGTATTCCGGGAGTTGAAAGAACTGAACCCTAGTCAGCTTTTTGCTTTTAGTGCTTGACAGCACCTGGACATAGCAAAAACTCCCGGAATCCCGGGATACCCACAAAGTGGGTCCATTTTTACGCTAGGGTTTCGGGCTTTCAAACCCGTATTGGTCGTTGCGTAGGCGACCAAAACTACCTTTTTAGTCATAAAGGAATTTCAAAGGATTTACAATAAAAATGAAAAAGTTTCTGTTCTGTATGGTTTTGTCATGAGAGCGACTTCTCAAGAGAGAGGTACTGCGCTGCTTATCCAATCGAAGAGGATGAGAAAACAGCGGTCTTTTTGTGCATTGATCTTGCGTCTTCAAGATTTTATTTCTGATCAGAGATGAGCTGTAAAATTGCTTTTTGCTTTACAGAGTTCAGCACTCTGAAGCTTTTTAAAAGCAGATATTCTTCTTTGCTCGAGATGATCTCATCATGATGGTATGGGGGTTCTTGCTTCGTTAAGAGATCAGCGTAAAAAAAGGAAAGGGGTACGTTGAGAATATTGGCAATTTCTTTTAAGCGCCCAGCGCTTACACGATTGAGGCCGGTTTCATATTTTTGAATTTGTTGCGCGCTTAGATTTAAAGAGTGTCCTAGTTCTTTCTGAGACATTTTTAATATTTTTCTTCTGAAGCGGATTTTTTTGCCGATAAAAATGTCGCGAAAAAGGTTTTTGGTTTGCATTTTATGCCCCCACCGGTTGCGAGCGCCCTCGCATTGGTATTCCGGGAGTCTAAAACACTGACCTCGATCAGCCTTTTGCTTTTAGTGCTAAAAGCACCTGGACATAGCAAAATCTCCCGGAATCCCGGGACACCCGCAAAGCGGGGGAAATTTTATGTTGGAGCTTAGAGCTTCCAACACTCTATTGACCGTTGCGTATACGACCAAAACGACCTTTTTAGTCATAAAGGAATTTCACAGGATTTACAATAAAAGTGAAAAAGTTTCTGTAATGTATCGTTTTGTCACGAGGGGTTCTATTTTCAGCGTTACGCTTGGCTTTCGAAATACATTCCCTCTCTTTATATTTATTGGGACGTTCCTTTGTTCACTTTGCTGCCTAACCTCTTTTTTGTGTAATAAGATGTTGGTTTATAATGATAATTTATCACTTTTCCTGTTGAATGAGAGCCCTTAAATACCTTAAAATGCTCTCATTTCAAATCTGTTTTATGTTGAATCACACGAAACCATCCCCTTGCATGTTACAAGTGGGATGAACGTGTGAATGAAATCATTTGAGAAAAAAGTAAAAATGCCTCTTATGAATCCTCTTCATGCGAGAGCTTTCGCAACATTTCAGGGATGGTCAATGGAATGCTGCTGCTGGATTGTGCCATCAAAGTATAAAATGGTAGTGCATAATCGATTTACAGTGGATTTATTCGCATACCCTTTACAGGTGCTACCGCGAAATGGGTTTGGGTGCTCTCTTTAAGAGATGTTTTTTTTGGAAAAGTGTGTGAATGTGCAACACATGGTGTTTTCTTGGGGGGCTGCTTTTCGTGGAAAGTATACAGAATTGGAATTTAAGAGTAGAAACAATTTATAAGAAAATCTGGTTGCTTCCTTTATTGAAAGGTACTGGTGGGGTTTTAAAAGGCGCCTATGGGGGGGTATGTGCATCGCTCAAGAAAGCGTGTTTTTTGATTTCCTATTTGTTTTGTGCACCTCTGTTCAAGGATAGAGCTTTACCCTGTTTTGTTGATCTTTCCGTTTCTTTCCCTTTGTTTCCATGGGGGCTCTTTGTTTCCATGGGGGAAAAGAGAGAGATTTGGAACTTATGGTGGAAATAATTCGCCTTGAAGCAGGAGAGCTTGCTTTGTTAAGGGCACCTGTGGAGTGTTGACAGGCGCCTATGGGGTCTTTTGTGTCTGTAGGGTCTTGTGACTATGGGGGCTTTGTGTATCGCTAAAGAAAACCGTATTTTTTCGATTTTCTCTTTGTTTTGAGGACCTCTGTTCAAACACGGAAAAACTGTATAAAGTCGCAACTTATGGCAGAGACGATTCGTATTATAGGTATTGATCCCGGACTACGGCATACAGGATGGGGCGTCATCGATCTGTTGGGAAATCGTCTGCAATTCATCGCAGCGGGGACGGTTTCTTCTCATGTGCGGTGTGATCTTGCTTCTAGACTCTGCCAGCTTCATAAGGGACTTTCAGAGATTGTCCATCAATTTATGCCCCATGAAGCCGCCGTGGAACACGTGTTTGTTAATAAAGATGCGACGGCAACTTTAAAACTTGGACAGGCGCGCGCTGTTGCTCTGCTCGTGCCAGCACAAGCAAATCTGCCGGTTTTTGAATATGCTCCAAATAAGGTAAAAAAATCCGTTATTGGTGTTGGCCATGGTGCTAAAGAACAAATTCATATGATGGTGAAAATTCTGCTTCCTCGTGCTGAATTTGACAGCAATGATGCGGCTGATGCTCTTGCTCTTGCGCTTTGCCATAGTATGCATCGTGGAAGCCTCTCGCATCGTTTACGGACCTCCGCATGATGGAGGTTGGGGCATGATTGGTGAATGCAAAGGTCTTTTTGATGCTTGCCTTATGATGGGCGTTATGGTGGTGAAAATTCTGCTTCCGCGTGCTGAATTTGCGTGCAATGATGTGGCTGATGCTCTTGCGCTTTGCCATAGGGTGCATCGTGGGAGTTTCTCGCATCGTTTGAGAGTTACAGCATGATGGAGGTTGGGGTATGATTGGTGAATGCAAAGGTCTTTTTGATGCTTGCCTTATGATGGGCGTTATGGTGGTGAAAACTCTGTTTCCGCGTGCTGAATTTGCGTGCAATGATGTGGCTGATGCTCTTGCGCTTTGCCATAGGGTGCATCGTGGGAGTTTCTCGCATCGTTTGAGAGTTACAGCATGATGGAGGTTGGGGCATGATTGGTGAATGCAAAGGTCTTTTTGATGCTTGCCTTATGATGGGCGTTATGGTGGTGAAAATTCTGCTTCCTCGTGCTGAATTTGCGTGCAATGATGTGGCTGATGCTCTTGCGCTTTGCCATAGGGTGCATCGTGGAAGTCTCTCGCATCGTTTACGGATTATGGTATGATAGGGGTTAGAGTGTGATTGGTAAATTAAAAGGGATCCTTGAACATATCTTTGAAGATCATATCCTTGTCAATGTTCAGGGTGTGGGCTATGTTGTTTTTGTATCAAATCGATTGCGTCCTGCTTTACCAGCTCTTGGTGAGAGTATCAGTCTCTTTATCGAAACCCATGTGCGTGAAGAAGCAATTCGTCTGTTTGGTTTTTCTACAAGAGCGGAACAAGAGTGGTTTTGCTTGTTGCAAAATGTTCCGGGTGTGGGGGCAAAGGTTGCTTTGGCAATTTTGGGAACTTTATCACCCGATGAACTCGCACAAGCAATTGCATTAAGTGATATTGCTATGATTAGTCGCGCTCCTGGCGTTGGTAAAAAAGTGAGTGAAAGAATTGTGAGTGAACTTAAAAGTAAGGCTCTTCCCTTCAATGATAATACTTTCCATTCTGCTCCTATTCCTCACTTGGAAAGGGCTCACCAACCAACCAATGAAGCACTCTCTGCTTTGATTAATCTCGGTTTTGATCGCGATCAAGCAGCCCGTGCTCTTGCTTCAGCAAGGAAGGCTCTTGAAGGGGAAGATGTTTCCTCTGCTGTGCTTATTCGCCATAGCCTTAAACTGCTTTCTCCTTCCTCTTGAGTAAAAGGTAACAATGCATAAAGATCAAGATCAACGCCTTTTGGGGGCTATCCCCCTTCCTAACGATCCAGATCGTTCCTTAAGACCACAAGTGCTCGATGACTTTATTGGTCAGGAAGCGGCACGGGCCAATTTGAAAATCTTTATCGAAGCAGCAAAGGCTCGCCAAGAAGCGCTCGACCATGTTCTGTTTGTTGGTCCTCCAGGATTGGGAAAAACAACCCTTTCACAAATTATGGCTAAAGAATTGGGCGTTAATTTTCGCTCTACCTCAGGGCCGGTGATTGCTAAAGCAGGAGATTTGGCGGCTCTTTTGACCAATCTAGAAGAACGTGATGTCCTTTTTATTGATGAAATTCATCGTTTAAGTCCGGCAATTGAAGAAATTCTTTATCCAGCTATGGAAGATTATCAACTGGATCTTATCATTGGTGAAGGACCAGCTGCTCGTTCGGTTAAAATTGATCTTGCTAAATTTACCTTGGTGGCTGCAACAACCCGTTTGGGGCTGTTAACCACTCCATTACGCGATCGTTTCGGTATCCCAATTCGTCTCAATTTTTATACTATAGAGGAATTGGAATATATCGTTAAACGCAATGCACGGCTTTTTACCGTAAAGATTAGTGATGATGGTGCCCATGAAATTGCCCGTCGTGCACGGGGGACACCCCGTATCGCTGGGCGGTTGTTGCGGCGAGTTTGTGACTTTGCTCTGGTGAAAGGAGCGGGGGAAATTGATCGTCACGTGGCTGATGAAGCGCTGTCTCGTCTTGAAGTTGATTATTTGGGGCTCGATCCGCTTGATCGTCGCTATTTGCTGCTGATTGCGGAAACTTTTTTAGGTGGTCCGGTGGGCATTGAAACGATCGCTGCGGCTCTCTCAGAACCGCGGGACGCTATTGAAGATATTATTGAACCCTATCTGCTCCAACAGGGGTTTATTCAACGTACAGCGCGAGGGCGAATCCTGACGCAACAAGCTTGGGGTCATTTAGGATTGTCTGCTCCGGTTTCTACACCGTCAACACAAAAACGCTCTCAATTGTCTGATAGACACAATAATCCAGCACTGCAAAAAACCTTGTGGGATGAAGAAGAGGACTAAAACATCCCGTTGTAAAAAGTCAAGTGTTTCTCATAAAGAACACGCTCTTGTCTGTCTATGGCCTGTGAGAGAATGTTGAGAGAATAAGCTTGGAACTTTTAAGAATTTTGTGCTTTCACTTTCACGATTTTAACACAAAAATACAGTCAATTGGCGATATAAAGAAAATTTACTCTTCAAAAGAATGGGATGGTGCAAATGATAGAAATATCTTCTTTTACAAATGATCATACAAATCCTTTTCAGGATTTTCAGGTCCGCGTGTATGTTGCTGATACAGATTTTTCTGGCGTGGTTTATCATGCACGCTATTTGGAGTTTTTTGAACGAGGACGTTCAGAATTTCTACGAGAGACAGGTTTTAATAGCAAGATGTTAGCAGCAGGGATTGAGGGGGAAAAACTGTTCTTTGTCGTCCGTCATATGGAAATCAATTTTTTACGACCGGCGCAAATCGATAATCTTTTAACCATTAAAACACGGATCAATCGCCGTCAGGGGGCACGCTTTTTTATGGAACAGGTCCTTCTGCGTGATGATGTTTTGTTGGTTACAGCAAAGGTTGAAATTGCTCTCATTAATGAGATAGGAAAACCACGACGGTTGCCTAAAGAGCTTTTCTCAACAATGCTTGTTTAAAACTGTACTCTGTTCAATAATTAAGGTTATATTGAATAGTGGCACTTTGATTGAAGAGACAATAAAAATTTTTTCTGAAATTTAGAAACTATAAAACAATCTGCTTTATTCAATTTTAACAAATGAATCTTTCATTGAGAGGGACAAAAAGAATGCCGCATGTAGAATTAACGAATCCAGAGATGATTGGAATATTGCATTTGTTTATGCAAGCGGGTGTCGTTGTTAAAGCAGTTATGATTGGGTTGCTGCTCGCTTCTGTATGGAGTTGGGCAATTATTTTTGATAAAATCTTGACCTATCGAAGAATACGGCGTGACATAAAACAATTTGAACGTGTCTTTTGGTCAGGTAAGGCGCTGGAAGAGCTTTATGCAGAATGTAAAAGTCGACGCACGAGCAGTATCTCCGCAGTTTTTATGGCTGCAATGGTGGAATGGAAAAAATCTCTTGAAAAGGGGCTTCATACATCGATAAGTTTGCAGAGTAGGATTGATAAGGCTATGGATCTCACGCTGGGACGTGAAAGTGCAAAGATAGAATCAAAATTAGGCTTTTTAGCGACACTTGGATCGGCGGGACCTTTTATTGGTCTTTTTGGAACAGTCATTGGTATTATGAGCTCCTTTCTTTCTATTTCAGCGTCTCAAAACACCTCATTGGCAATCGTTGCACCAGGCATTGCAGAAGCACTTTTGGCAACAGCGATCGGTTTGTTTGCCGCAATTCCAGCGGTAATTGCCTATAATAAATTGGTTCATGAAAGCGCGAGGATTATTACACAAATAGAAAACTTTGCTGATGAATTTTCGACAATTGTCTCACGGCGTATCGATGAAACACTGACATCGCATTCATCATTCTAAGGGGGTGTTTCATGGGAATTTCTGTTGCTTCTTCTCAAAAAAAGACACGCAGACGCCATCATTCGCATAGTCAATTGATGAGTGAGATTAATGTTACGCCCTTTGTTGATGTTATGCTGGTGCTGTTGATTATTTTTATGGTCTCTGCACCCCTTCTGGTTAACGGGGTGCCCCTTGATCTGCCTCATAGTCAAGCTGGGCCGGTGCAAATGCAAGACACCCCCCTTACGGTTTCATTGGATGCGCAAGGGCGCTTCGCCATTAATCAAGACTATTATGAAACAGCTGAAGCACTGATTGCACAACTCAAAGCAAAATTGGAGGACGAACCTGCTCAAAAGAATAAACGTCTTTTTGTCCGTGCCGCTAAAACGGTTGAATATCAACAAGTGTTAAAGTTGCTCGCCGATCTTCAAAGGGCAGGTTTTTCACAAGTGGCTTTGGCTAGTTTGGCACAATGAGATGATGAGGAACTGTTACACGTTGTCTGTAATGCAACAAACAGTCTTTAAAAATAAAAAACGCAAGGTAGGAAGATGAACAAAGACTCTTATCATAGTATGAAACGAGGCTTGGCTTTGTCCCTTGCAATCCATGTGATTTTGCTCAGTGGAGCGAGTGTTCATTTCATCAGTTTGGTCCCTTTGCCACAACAATTGGAAGCAATTCCGATTACCCTTGCGCCTTTAATGCAAGAGTTTTCCTCGCAACAAGGGGCTATCGATGCTCCTGTGCGGGCAATTCCAGCAATAAAACCAACAACCAAACCACAAGAAAAGGAAGAAGCACTTCATTTTGGAGAAGGACAACAAGATAGTCTTGCGCCTTTTAAACCAGATGAAAAACCACGTCTTGTTGAAACAACATCTCCACCAGCAGGAGAAGCGAGCGTGCCGGAAAAACCTTCACCAGAATTGATAGAACACGAATTCTCACAAACAAAAACAGAAGTATTGCCAAAAACAGAGCCCGCCCAAGAGGATTCGTCAAGAGTTATGCCTGAGGCGCCTGTGGAGATGCCTCAGGAGAATGAGCCAAGGGCTATACCTGAGGTGCCTGTGGAGATGCCTCAGGAGGAGGAGCCAAAGGCTATGCCTGAGGTGCCTGTGGAGATGCCTCAGGAGGATGAGCCAAAGGCTATGCCTGAGGCGCCTGTGGAGATGCCTCAGGAGGATGAGCCAAAGGCTATGCCTGAGGTGCCGGTGGAGATGCCTCAGGAGAATGAGCCAAAAGCTATGCCTGAGGCGCCTGTGGAGGTGCACAAAAATGAAAAGATAACCTTGCCACAAGAACCAGCTCCAGCAATACCCAAGGACTCTATAGAACAAACTGTAGATCGCCCAAAAACACCTCAAATTACGCTGCCAGATACATTTCCTCTTCCTCATTTTAAACCGAAGTCTGATGAAAAATCTGCTCCACACAATGTGAAAGAAGAGAAAAAGAAAAGTCATCAACGAAGGGAAAAATCCATTGAAGATATTTTGGCAATGGAAGAAAATAATCTGCTTAATCGTGTACGTACGCAAGGAGGGGGGGCAAAACGTTCCACGACACCAGAAGCTTTGGGGGCAAGAAAAAATATCAATGATATCACAAAAATGGCACAAACACTGGTCAGTATTGTTGGGGGATGTATTCAACAGAAACTTAAACTGGTGGCTCTTGGGGGTGATTTAAAAAACCGCCCAGTGGTGCGTTTGCGATTTTATCTAAATCGTGAAGGAATGGTTGTAGGAGATCCCATTATTGATCCGTTAAGTGGTGCACAAAGTCAGCAAGCCATTATGATAAGACAAGTGTATGCAGCCGTTTTTTCCTGTCAACCTTACGTAGATCTGCCCCGTGATCAATATGATTTGTGGGGGCAAGGGTTTGATTTTAATGTTGATCCCCTTCAAGAAATAACACAATGAAAGACAGAGAAGTTTTTCTCTTAACGAAAGGATAGATTCCATGATGACTATAACGAGACATAAATTTTTTTCTTGGTTTATTGTCACTTGTGGCTTGTGGCTTTCCAGTTTTTCATGCGCTTATGCACAATTGAAAGGCACTATTTCTAGTGCTGACTTTAACCCTATTCCTATTGCCATCGCAGATTTTATTTCTAACGATTCAATAGGGGGAAAAATAACTTCTGTGATTTCAGCCGATCTTGAACGCTCAGGGCTTTTTCACTCTCTTGAGAAGGAATCTTTTTTGGAAAAAATCTCCAATCCCTATAAGCAACCTCATTTTGCTGAGTGGAAAAAAATAAAAGCACAAGGTTTGGTCTCCGGACAGGTTATAAGAGAAACCGATGGGCGATTGAGAGTCGATTTTCGTTTGTGGGATGTCTTTGGGCAGCGGCAACTCAAAGGGCGGCGCTTTTATACGGCTTCAGAATATTGGCGGCGTGTTGCCCATATGATCGCCGATGAAATTTATAGCGAGATGACCGGTGAAAGTGGTTATTTTGATACAAGGATCGTTTTTATCGATGAGACAGGTCCTCAAAATGCACGGGTTAAACGCTTAACGATGATGGATCAAGATGGAGCAAATTTGCTCTATCTTTCTGATGGTCATGAGTTGATGCTTACACCGCGTTTTTCACCAAAACGGCAAGAAATTACCTATATGGCCTACAAGCGTAAGAAAGTGCCCCATGTTTATCTTCAACAAATTGAAACAGGACAAAATGAGTTAATCGGGGCCTTTGATAATATGACAATTGCTCCGCGCTTTTCTTCTGATGGACGGAAAGTTATCATGAGTTTGTTGCAAAATGATGGGAGTGCAAATCTTTACACTATGGATTTGCGGACACGCACAACAACGCGCCTTACAGACACTGCTGCTATCGATACATCAGCTTCTTATTCACCAGATGGGACAAAAATTGTCTTTTCGTCTGACCGCAGCGGAAAACCACAAATTTATACAATGAATGCGGATGGAAGCAATGTTCAGCGTATTTCCTCAAACGAGGGAAGCTATTCTACACCCATTTGGTCGCCGCGTGGTGATTATATTGCCTTTACAAAACAATTAAATGGACAATTCTCTATCGGGGTTATGCATCCGGATGGACAAGGAGAAAGAATTTTAACGACAGGTTTTCATAATGAAGGGCCAACTTGGGCTCCTAATGGTCGCGTTTTGATGTTCTTTCGTAAAAATCCAGGAATGGGACCTAAACTTTATACCATTGATATTACTGGACGCAATGAACGCCAAGTCCATACGCCCAATGATGCTTCTGATCCAGCATGGTCGCCATTGCTTAATCTACGATAACAATGTTCGCTTAATAAAGGCAACGCATTGATTTATAACGATAATTTATCGTTTTGCCTGTTGAATGAGACCTCCGAATATTGTAAGATTCTCACCTCCTTTCATTTTATATCAATCAAAATCATTTATTTGCTCGTCATAGCTGGCATGTGGGAAAAAACTCTAAAGAAAGGAGTAAAATGCCTCTTATGAATCGTCTGAATAGCAAGGGCTGTTGCAACAGTGGCGGCTGGTAAAACTTAAAGAGTATGAGGGTGCCGGTTTGCTCCTTCATAAGTGTAAAGATGGTGGTGCACAATAGCTTTACTGCTCTACCATTCACGGGCGGCATTGTGAAATGGGTTTGGGTGCTTTAAGAAATGTCTCTTTTAAAAAAGCTCGTCAATGTGCAATACAATGGCGTTCTGTTTTGCAAGACAAACAGTGTAAACGTTCATGAAACTCTGGGATCAGAATTGATGAGGCTGTTTAAGAGAGCAAGTGTGTTGTCTTGACAATGAATTTGTTGGGAAATGTTGTAAGTTTCATATTCACTCTGCCATGGACTGTCGATGAGAAGGGTGTTTGGAGGATAAAGCCAAGTTTTTTCTTAACAAAGAGTTTTTTTAATTGATAGAGAGCTTTTATGTGTTTTGGTGGCAATATTCGTTTTTATGAAAGGCTCTGCTTTTAAAGTGGGGCTTTGTATGTGTTGGGTAAAATGATAGGGAGGCTACACTTTGCGTGAAAGTTCAGTTCATTGTTCGCAAAAGTCTAAGTGAGGCTCTCAGAGCAAAGAGAGTGTGCACAACTCTCTTTGCGTGTGGGCATTTTTGTACATGAGCATTTTTGTGTGCGGGCATTTTGGTGTAGGGGCAGTGTTTGCGTGCCGGATGACCGCATAGAAATTCACCAGAGAGAAAATTAACCAGAGAGTTTTGCTAAAATCTCATCGCTGACATCGAAATTAGCATAAACATTTTGCACGTCATCATCTTCTTCTAATGTCGAGATAAGGCGTAACACTGATAAAGCTTTTTCTTCATCGATGGGTGCAAGGGTGGTGGCTTTCCAAATCGTTTTGATTGATTCTGCTTCACCAAGTTTTGCTTCAAGCATTTTAGAAACTTCACCAATATCTTCAAATGCGCAGGTAATATGGTGCTCCATTTCCTCTGATTGTACATCTTCAGCACCAGCTTCAATGGCGGCATCCATGATGCTGTCTGCTGTTCCTGCTTCGCGCTTATAGATGATTTCACCAATTCGATTAAACATGAAACTCACCGAACCTGTCTCCCCTAGAGCTCCACCCGATTTGGTGAAAGCAGCCCGCACGTTGGAAGCGGTGCGATTGCGGTTATCTGTTAAAGCTTCAACAATAACAGCAACACCCCCTGGACCATACCCTTCGTAGCGCACTTCATCATAATGTTCAACATCGCCTCCTGAAGCTTTCTTAATTGCACGTTCAATATTGTCTTTTGGCATCGATTGTGCCTTAGCATTCTGGACAGCAAGCCTTAAGCGTGGATTCATGGCTGGGTCTGGAGCACCTTGTTTGGCTGCAACGGTAATTTCACGTGCAAGCTTAGAAAATATTTTCGAGCGCATTGCATCTTGACGTCCTTTACGGTGCATAATATTTTTAAATTGTGAATGACCTGCCATAGTTTTCTTTCCAATTTGAGGGCTTTTTTCTAGTGAGGTTGGTTCAGGGAGATTATCCTTGAATTTAAGGCAATAAAATATATATCCTACCAGAATAAAGATGCCGCAACATAAGCTGAAATGTTCGAATAAATCCTTTATAAGAAAATTCGCTTTAAAGGTAAAGAGACTCTGTTAAGGATCATAAAAAGACAGATGTCTTGTCGTTCATTAAAAATCAGGTTATAACAGAGTATTTCATGGCAAAAGTGGTTTATTCCATGCCTCGCTTTCATTTAAGAGTGGGTAAAGAAAACCAATGTGTAAGAAAAAGATCTAGTGCTCCGCAAGGAGCGATAATCTGCCTCAAGAACTCCATAAAGAGGCGAAGTGAGAGGATATTATAGAGATGGCAACGCAACTTTTGATGCCCAAAGCAACAGCTGTTTGGCTGGTTGATAACACGGCTCTTTCTTTTGATCAGATTGCAGAATTTTGTAAATTGCATGTGTTAGAAGTGAAGGCTATTGCCGATGGTGAAGCGGCTCATGGTATTAAAGGTCTCAATCCCATTAATTCTGGGCAATTGACGCGCAGTGAAATTGCACGGGTGGAAGCTGATAAAAATGCGCGCTTAAAAATCTCCGAGTCTAGAGTGCGCATTCCAGAAAAAAAACGCAAAGGTGCGCGCTATATCCCTCTTTCTCGGCGACAAGATCGTCCAAATGGGATCTTATGGTTGGTGGTGAACCATCCCGAATTGAAAGATGCGCAAATTGCACGCTTGATTGGGACAACAAAGGGGACAATTGAACAAATTCGCCTTAGAACCCATTGGAATAGCGCTAATTTGGTTCCTCTCGATCCTGTAGGATTGGGGCTCTGTTCACAAATTGATTTGGATTTAGAACTCCATCGTGCCGCAAAAAATCGCCCTGTCTCAGCAGCAGAAGATCCCTCTTTGCTTCCAGCATCGGTAACAGAAAATGCTGCCATCAATCAAGGTCATGGGGACAATCAAGGGGAAGGATATGGAGACTATCATAGGGAAGAGGATCCTAACAAAAGTTTTGATGCCGATAAAGTTTTTGCAAAGCTCAATGCACTCAAGAAAAACCAGCAGGAAGACACGTAAACAAGAGGATGCGCAAAATTTAAGGGTGAGCATGGTTTTACATTCGTCTTGAAAGTCTGTGGGTGAAGAAAAACCGCAAAAATTAAAAAATGATAAGTGGTAAAAAATGAGAGAAAATTTCTTCTTCATTAGGAATTAATGATTATTCTTAAAGTGCTTTTGAAAGGAGATCTCTTTTCATTTTTATTCATTAAGGAGAATTAGTGTATGCGCTCTACCAAAAATATTAGCTTTCATCCCTTCGCTGCCCTCTTTTTGATTTCATTGGCGCTGGTTGGTTGTGGCAAAAGAAATGTCGGTGCCCCGAACAGTCTGAATAACCCTTATTTCAATGAAGCTGGTTTTAATCAAGCTCCTGCGGGTTCAGGACAGGAGTTTACCGTTAACGTTGGAGATCGCGTTTTCTTTAGTCTCGATTCTTCTTCAATTGAACCTGATGCTGAACGCATTTTAATGCGCCAAGCAGAATGGTTACTGCGTTATCCTTATCATGCTATTATGATTGAAGGCCATGCTGATGAACGTGGGACGCGTGAATATAATTTGGCACTGGGACAACGTCGTGCTGTTGCCGTGCGTGATTATTTGATTTCTCTTGGTGTGTCTGCGCAACGCATTCAAACAATTTCTTATGGAAAAGAAAGACCTGTTGCAGTGTGTGATGATATCTCCTGTTGGAACCAAAATCGTCGTGCTGTTACAACGCTTAATACCATGAACAATTAAAAATTAGATTCTTAAGGGGAGAAAATTATGTTGATATGTAGCAAAAGGAATTGGAAAACGGCTCTCTATATGTCCGTTTTTATCGCTTGTTCTGCTTCATCTGTTCAAAGTGCAGCGCGGTGGTTTTCCCAATATTCTAAAGAGGATTCTGCTACTGATGCGGTGAAGAAAGCTGGTACTGATGCTGCTGATAAGGCTATGGGTGCGGTAGAAAAGGTTGCGCCTGTTGCTGATAAAGCCGCGGATGCGGTGGAAAAGGCGGGTGCTGCTGTTGCTGATAAGGCTGCGGATGCGGTGAAGAAAGCTGATGCCGCTGCTGATAAGGCTATGGGTGCGGTGGAAAAGGCGGGTGCTGATGCTGCTGATAAAGCCGCGGATGCGGTGGAAAAGGCGGGTGCTGCTGTTGCTGATAAGGCTATGGATGCGGTGGAAAAGGCGGGTGCTGCTGTTGCTGATAAGGCTATGGGTGCGGTAGAAAAGGTTGCGCCTGTTGCTGATAAGGCTATGGGTGCGGTGGAAAAGGCTGCGCCTGTTGCTGATAAGGCTATGGATGCGATGGAAAAGGCTGCGCCTATTGCTGATAAAGCTATGGATGCGGTGAAGAAAGCTGGTGCTGATGCTGCTGATAAGGCGGTGGATGCGGTGGAAAAGGTTGGTGCTGTTGCCGATAAGGCTGCGGATGCGGTGAAGAAAGCTGATGCCGCTGCTGATAAGGCTATGGGTGCGGTGGAAAAGGCGGGTGCTGCTGTTGCTGATAAAGCCGCGGATGCGATGGAAAAGGCGGGTGCTGCTGTTGCCGATAAGGCTATGGGTGCGGTGGAAAAGGCTGCGCCTGTTGCTGATAAAGCCGCGGATGCGGTGGAAAAGGCGGATGCTGCTGTTGCTGATAAGGCTATGGGTGCGGTGGAAAAGGCTGCGCCTGTTGCTGATAAAGCTATGGATGCGGTGAAGAAAGCTGGTGCTGATGCTGCTGATAAGGCGGTGAATGCAAATGCTACTCCTTCTTTTCAGGGAATGATTCAAAGTCGAGAGTTTATTTTAGAAAATCAAAAGGCGCTGTTTAAGGATTATGATTTGGATAAACTCTTGCATAATATACGAATGGTGCTTGAGCATAACAGTTTGAAAAATGTTCAAAAGCAATTCCACCAGCTTTTTGATAAAGAAGGCTCTTCTGTGTATTCTTGTGCGTTTGAGAGCGCTGCTTTGGATGAAAACGTGCCGACTGTAAAAGAAGAAATGGTTCATAAAGGGAGTTCCACCACCACCAAAGATGTGCAGAGCAGTGTTGCTGATGGGGAGAGTCATGATCATAAAGACCCTTTACAGAAAATCTATGATCCTGTGAGAAAAATGGGTGAGCATCTGAAGGAAGTCCATAAAGATGCAAAGGAAACAGAGGATCGTTTACAGGAAAACCGTTTAGAGCAGAACCATCAAGAAGAAAAGGGTGTCGAATCACAGCAGGGTGAGGATTCCTCTCGTCTTTCTTCTAAAGCGTTGTATAAAAAAGGCTATGATTCTCTTCGTTCTGCTCACTATGTTGATGCTGAAAAGGTCTTTTGTGATTTTCAACAGCGTTATAAAAAAGATCCTTTGAGGGATGATGCTTTGTTCTGGTTAGCAGAAGCTTTGTTAGGACAAAAACGCTATCATGAAGCAGCCCAAACTTATCTCATCGCATGGCATAAAGATAAAAAGAAGCTCTATACTTCTGAAATTTTGTTGAAATTAGCATTGAGTATGGTGTCTCTTGACAAAAATGAAGAGGTTTGTGCCGTTGTAGCGAAAAAAGCAAATCATCATAAAACGTTAGAGTCTGTCTTTTGTAAACCTGTAAAAAGAAATGAGGTCGGTCACGGTGTGCATTAGCATAGCGGGAAATCTCTTTAAAACATCGGATTTTATCCAGTGTCAAAAGGTAATCCTTGCTGTCTCAGGAGGGAGTGATTCTCTCGCTTTACTGTTTTTAGTCAGAGACCATTTAAAAACGCTCTGTGTTGCTCCGGAAGTTATCGCTGTTACTGTTGATCATCAATTACGGAAAGAATCAGCTCGTGAAGCTTTAACCGTTGCAGAAATTTGCCGTACCCATCGCATTAAACATAGGATTGTGCGGTGGGAAGGCAAAAAACCAAAGACACAGATTGCGTCAAGTGCTCGTATTGCACGTTATAACCTCCTGTTTCAAGAAGCGCAAAAACAGGGTGCAGCCCTTATTATGACAGGGCATACGCTCAATGATCAGGTTGAAACCTATCAAATGCGCTCAAAACGTCTTCAGAAGGATATAGCGGAGTGGCAACAACCAGCTTTTGTTGATCGACAGGGTGGCGATTATGCGAGAGGATCTTCCGGTATTTTAGCAAGTGAAGCCTTTGATGACATGCGTGGTGGCATATTTTCTAGAGAAATTGGGGAAAAGTGTGCACAAAGGAGAGCCCTTATTGCTGATATTGCTGAAAAAAACGACGGATTGATGTCTGCGCGGGGGTTGTCTTGTATCCCACGTGAGGCATTGCTTTGTCGAGAAATACGCTTGATCCGTCCGCTCCTTGGTGTAAAGCGCGAAACTCTGCGTGCTTATTTGCGCCTCAAGGGCAAAGTTTGGATTGATGATCCAACCAATGAAGATCGCAATTTTGAACGCGTGCGTGTGCGTCAATCTCTTCAGCAGAAAAGACTCGCCGTGATTGTACAAAGGGTTCAGAATGCCGCACTTAAACGCCGTCAACAGGCAAGAATTGTTGCCGATCTCATTTTAGCTCTGGATATCGCTGTCGCCTATGGGCGTTGTTTTATTGCAAAGCCCGCGCCATTTTTACAACAACATCCAAGTTTTTCCTTTGTGGTGGGGCTCTTTGCCGTGTTGATGGGCGGGGGATTTTATTTGCTTCCTGCGCAAAAATTGATAATTCTTATGCAAAAACTCTGTTTCTCAGCATCAGAAAAGCAGCGCTTTACTTATGCTGGATCTGTCATTGAATATAACAGAAGTGGTATTGCTCTTTGGCGCGAATCCCGAAATATGAAAGAAGCCGTTGTGGAGCCTGGAAAAACTTCTCTATGGGATGGGCGCTATCAGATTACCAATCGTGGAGAAGATCCCATAAAGGTTGGAGCAGCAGATTTAAAACAGCTAAAATCTTTGTTGCAAAAAAGCAATATTGATCTTGAAAATCCCCATTTCCCCTCTTTACAATCATTGCCGATGCTCTCAAATGACAAAGGGTGCGATGTTCCAGAGTTGACTTCTCAAGTGCTTTTTCAACCAAATGTCAGCATCAAGCGGATTATGGCGCCCTTCAATTGGCTTTTATCCCGCGAAGATGCCCCTCTTGTCAATGTTGTGGAACCTTTTTTTAATCTTGAGGTGAAAAGATAAAGAAAAATCACTCTAAAAGACAATAAACATCTCCTCATACCTTGGCAAGGGACTTGCAAGGTTATATGTTAAAGGGGAATAATTTAAAATCTAGATTTGATTAAGTGTGAGCCGAATATGAATTCCAATTACCGCTCTCTCCTCATTTGGGGAGTTATTGCCTTAATTTTGATTGTGTTGTTTTCTCTCTATAATGGAGATAGCCAACGTTCTGGAGGAGGAGAGGTCTCTTATTCCGAATTTTTGAAAAAGGTTGAGAATAATGAACTGAAATCTGTAACCATTCAAGGGCAAAAGTTAACAGGACAAACCATCGAGCATAGAGTTGTTTCAACCTACGCTCCACGAGATCCAGGTTTGATCCAAAAATTGGAAAACAAAAATGTTAATGTCAAAGCTATTCCTGAGAGCTCCGGTAATAGTATTTTCCTCAATCTTCTCTTTTCCTTGTTGCCTGTGGTTATTATTGTTGGTGCGTGGGTCTTCTTTATGCGACAAATGCAAAATGGATCACGTGGGGCTATGGGATTTGGAAAATCAAAAGCAAAATTGCTCAATGAAGCGCAAGGGCGCGTGACCTTTCAAGATGTTGCTGGCGTTGAAGAAGCAAAGCAGGACCTTCAGGAAATTGTTGAATTTTTACGCGAACCACAAAAATTTCAACGTTTGGGCGGGCGTATCCCAAGGGGTGTCTTGCTTGTTGGTCCTCCAGGAACCGGTAAAACTTTGCTTGCGCGCTCTGTGGCAGGGGAAGCTAATGTGCCATTCTTTACTATTTCAGGATCCGATTTTGTCGAAATGTTCGTGGGGGTTGGTGCAAGCCGCGTGCGCGATATGTTCGAACAGGCGAAAAAAAATGCCCCCTGTATTATCTTTATCGATGAAATCGACGCCGTTGGACGCCATCGTGGTGCTGGATTGGGAGGCGGAAATGATGAACGCGAGCAAACTTTAAATCAGTTGCTTGTCGAAATGGATGGCTTTGAGCCCAATGAAAGCATTATTCTCATTGCTGCAACAAACCGTCCTGATGTACTCGACCCTGCTTTGTTAAGACCAGGGCGCTTTGATCGGCAAGTCGTTGTACCAAATCCGGATATTTCTGGGCGTGAACAGATCTTAAAAGTGCATGTGCGCAATGTCCCTTTAGCGCCTAATGTGGATCTGAAAGTTTTGGCAAGGGGAACACCAGGGTTTTCCGGGGCTGATTTGATGAACCTTGTCAATGAGGCTGCTCTCATGGCTGCTAGCCGTAATAAAAGAGTCGTCACTATGCAAGAGTTTGAAGATGCAAAAGATAAAGTGATGATGGGGGCTGAACGGCGCTCATCCGCGATGACACAAGAAGAAAAAGAACTTACAGCTTATCACGAAGCGGGGCATGCTATCGTGGCGCTTACCGTTCCTGTTGCTGATCCTGTTCATAAAGCAACAATCGTGCCAAGGGGAAGGGCTTTGGGAATGGTGATGCAATTGCCTGAAGGGGATCGCTATTCTATGAGTTATCGCTGGATGATTTCCCGTTTGGCTATCATGATGGGGGGACGCGTCGCTGAGGAATTAAAATTCGGAAAAGAAAATATTACTTCAGGTGCTTCCTCTGATATTGAACAAGCAACAAAATTAGCGCGGGCGATGATTACACGGTGGGGATTTTCTGATCTGCTTGGGAATGTTGCCTATGGTGATAATCAAGATGAAGTCTTTTTAGGCCATTCTGTGGCACGAACACAAAATGTCTCTGAGGAAACAGCACGCATGATTGATGCTGAAGTGCGTAAGCTTATTGATGATGCTTATAAAAGTGCGACAAAAATTCTGAAAGAAAAAAAGAAAGAATGGTTCGCTCTGGCACAAGGCTTGTTGGAATATGAAACTTTAACAGGAGCGGAAATTAAAGAAGTTATTGCTGGAAAACCTCCTTCACGAACACAAAAAGAGGAAGGCAACACTCCGCGTATTTCCTCTGTGCCTAAAACTGGAACAGTTAAAGAAGAGTCTCATAGGGCAACTGCATCAACAGCAGAGAAAACAAATGCTGATGAGAGCGATGCTGAGAGAAGTGATGCCGATAAAGGAAAAGGCGGAAAGGGCGGAAAAGCAGAGACAAAAGTTGCAGCGCAAATAGCAAAGTCTCCTCGTGTTCAAGCCGATGAGTCTGGAATTAAAGGGGCGCAACCTCGTGGGGCTGAGAAAAAAACACAAAACGCAAAAACTTCCACTAAAACAGCAAGTCGCTCGAAAAGCAAAATGAGCGCTGAAAAGATACCAAATGCTAAGGAGCGTGATAAAGGAGAGCCTTCTAACGACGCTTGAGTCACGATGTTTTGGAAAGAATATTAAGTAAAATTCTTTGACGAGGGCGCGGGTAGAACTTGCGCCTTCAAAGCATGTTTAAAAATTCTGTGATCAGAGCTGTTGTAGGGCTGTCGATTTACGGTGTGTGCGGAGAGATGTGTGTTTAGGAGGGTTGCGATCTTTGTGATTGGAAACATTCTCGCGTTTGGAGGATTGTAGGCTTGTGGTTTGTGTGGTGAGGGCCGGTGTTCTAGGGTGATTGCTTTTTTTAGAAAAAATTGTGTTTTTGTTTAAAGCGGGCACTTGGGTGAGGGGAGAGCATAAGATTGCTTGATGAGCATCTCAATGCAGCATTGGTGAAGTCTATGGGGTTGGTACTGGAAGCAGAGATTTGTTCTGGGCGTTTTGTGTGTGGTGTGATTTTTTGAAAATCTAAAAATGAAGAAATGCAAAGAATGTCATCACATGAGGGGTCGTGTATCAGCGGGGGTCTGTGAGCAATGCTGGGCAAGAAGTGTGTGTAAAGGAAAAAGGGATGGCACAAAAATATTTTGGAACTGATGGAATTCGGGGAAAAGCCAATTCTTTTCCCATGACAGCAGATTTTGCCATGAAAGTGGGAATGGCTGTGGGGGTATTGTTTCGCTCACAACATCAGTCGCGTCGTGTGGTGATTGGTAAGGATACGAGGTTATCTGGTTATATGTTGGAAAATGCTTTGGTTTCAGGGTTCACCGCTGCGGGAATGGAGGCCTTCTTGTTGGGGCCTGTGCCAACACCGGCGGTTGCTATGCTTTGTCGTTCTCTGCGGGCTGATCTTGGTGTGATGATCTCTGCTTCTCATAATCCCTTCTATGATAATGGAATTAAACTTTTTGGTCCTGATGGTTTTAAGCTTTCCGATGAGATGGAAGAAAAAATTGAGCAATTGATCGATACAGATCTTTCAAAATCCCTCGCTGGTTGTGCTGAAATTGGTTATGCGAAACGAGTCGAGGGCGATATTTATCGTTATATCGAATATGCAAAACGAACTTTGCCCCGTGATGTGCGTCTCGATGCTGTGCGTATCGTTGTCGATTGCGCAAATGGCGCTGCTTATAAAGCTGCTCCACGGGCTTTGTGGGAATTGGGAGCTGAGGTCTTTGCTATTAATGATACGCCAAATGGGACCAATATTAATCAAAAATGTGGATCAACCGATTTGACTTCTTTAAAAAAGAAGGTTCATGAAGTGCGGGCCGATGTGGGGATTGCTCTTGATGGTGATGGTGATCGTGTTTTGTTTGTCGATGAAAAAGCACAAACCATTGATGGAGATCAGCTGATCGCTGTGATTGCTGAACATTGGCATAAAACTGGGCGCTTACAGTGTAATGGTGTTGTCACAACAATTATGTCAAATCTTGGACTCGAGCGTTTCTTGAACAGCAAATGTTTGGATCTTGTGCGAACAAATGTTGGTGATCGTTATGTTGTCGAAGCAATGCGCGAAAGGGGATATAATGTCGGTGGTGAATCTTCTGGGCATATTGTGCTTAGTGATTTTGGCACAACTGGTGATGGGCTGGTGGCTGCTTTGCAAATCTTAGCTTGTATGCAAGAAAGCCAAACTCCCATAAGCCAATTGTGTAAACAGTTTGAGCCTGTGCCGCAAATCTTAAAAAATGTCGTGATTAAAAATAAAAATGTGTTGAAAAAAGAGCCGGTCAAAACGGCAATCGATCAAGCAACGCAACAGTTGGGAAAAGATGCACGATTGATCATCCGTGCTTCTGGAACAGAGCCGGTTATCCGCATTATGGCTGAAGGGGATGAACGAGAAGTTATAGAGGCTGTTGTTTCAGAAATGATGGATGTTATTGCACACCATGATGTGCTTTCAAAAGTCGAAGCTTCCCTTGTGAAGGCGTGAATCTCTTTATAAAATTTGTGCTACAATTAGGGAATGTTCTTGGCAAGTGACACCCTTGGTAAGCCAATATTTTTAGCAAAAAAAGAGGGTTGGCGCTTGTTTCTCAAAATGCGCTGGTGGTTTTCATGAGATTTAAAGGCAATCAATAAAAACAAGGTTGAAGAACGGGTTTGAAAACAGTCTCTTGAGAGAAAGAGGGATTTTGCAAAGGCATTGCGTAAAGAGAAGCTTCTGAAGCGGAACTTTATATGATGCTTGAAGGCAATCAATGAGAAGTTATAGAGGCTGTTGTGATATAGAGAGGGGTCGATGTTCACTCTTCATGAGAAGCTTTTAAAAGGGGTGGAGCAGAAAATTTAACTCTTGAGAGGCATTTAGCTCTTGTGAGAGATTTGATAAGGGGGATACGTTGAAAAATCAGCTTAAGCTTTTATAGGATTGTTGAGATTTTCCTTGACTATTTTCTTGTAGAAAATTCTTAAATTATTCACGCGTGGTTACGAGGGTATAAAGCATTTTACTGTTCAGAGAAAGGGATGCGGTTTTTTGTTTTTATAGGGCAAGATAAGGATAATTTATTTTTTGTAATTTGAGTGAGCCCCAAAATAGCGTAAGGATCTTTCCTTTTCAGTCTTTTTCTCGTGAGGCACACAAAATCATTCGGCTTTTACGTTGTAAGTGGGGGCGTGTGGGTAAAAACTTTTAAAAGCTATGAAATACCCATTCTGAACCGTTTTGATGGGAGAGTTTTTGCATCATTGGGGGGTAAGGAATGAGGGTGCTTGCTTGAAAAAGAGAAGGATGGTTGTGTTCAATGGTAATAAGGGGCGGGAAGGATGCATTCTTAGCAATGAATGTTGCACTAATATTGGTAAAGGGAATAAAAAGGTGTTTGAGAAATAAAAAGGTGTTTTCTCTCATTTGAGAGAAAACACCGGGGGGGGGATAGAAATGCACAATTGCACATCTTAATTTGAAAAGCGGTCTTTCTTATTCTTTTTCCACAGGAAATAAGTGGCAAGGCCAAGAAGCGGAACTCTCAATTTAGCAAAAGGGAGATGTTGGCTTAAAAGTGCAAGACTGGAAAGTGTTGTATCTGTCATAAGTTGATGGCGTTGCTCTTCTGATTTCTTTTGTTGTTCATAGCGCTGATAAGTTTTCAAAATGCGGCTAATAACGATCCCTAAACCCGCAAGAAAAAGCCAAATGAAAAACAGGGTACTGGCTGCTGCAAGCGGTGTCATAACCGAACATAAAGCAAGAAAACCAATAAGACAAAGAAAGAGCAACGACATAAATAAGGAAATGCCTAAAATACCGCCGCAAATTGCTTGAAGGCGTACTTGCTTGACGGTACTTTTGAGCCCGCCGCCAACAAGATGGTTTAAAAGTGGAGCGATAAACTTACGCATTGCTTAACGACGCAATAATTGAGAAAGAATAAAACCAATACCCGCTGCAAATAGAACGCTTTTATTCGGGTTTTTACGAACATATTGATTCACGGTTTGTTCAAAATCACCAATTTTCTCTTTTGCTTGAGAGAGAATGTCTTCACTGCTTCCTTTCGCTGCGTTATACAGTTGTTCGGCTTTGTCTTTGGCGGCACTCAATTTGTTTGCACCAAGATCTGCCAAGGATGAGGTGACTTCTGAAACGTCATTGCGTAACTTTTCTAAGTGTCCCTGTGGTTTTTTTTCTGTTGCCATTTTGTGATCCTCTGTTGTTTTGTTGTTTGCCATGATGCTCATTCCCTCTGTTGATTCATCATTATTCAGTTTTTGTGTGTTCATAGTGATCATTTGCTTTGGAGTAAAAATTTTCACTGCTTTTGTAACGTCGAACCGATTTTTTAGTTCCATTTGTCGTGTCATTTAAAAGCGTTTTGTATAGAATAAATTTTGCTTGCTTAGAAAAGCAGCTCTACCCGTGAAATCTTTAGAGAAAAATTCATGGCGGCGTGTTGCATGTGGTCGTGCCATTCTGGCAATCATTGGAGCAATGGTCAAAATCTCTTGAAGGCTGCTCTCTTTCTGCTTATGAAAAAAATATTTATAATATTTTCTTGCTACAGATGTTGTTTCACTTGTTGTAAGAAAAGTTCATCTGTTCAAGCGAGAAGAGCCATTTGCCTCTTCAAGTATTATTGCGCAATAAACTTATTTTTTAGATAAATTTATGTTAATTTGTAGCAAGAAAAATTTCTTGCAATAGTCCTCTTGAAAGAGTTGTTGTCTGAAATAAAACTATACTTGATTTATCAAGTTTTGTTTTTTAGAGTAAAAGCAGAGTGATATTAAAAGGGACGTGGCATTGTGGAAGGGTGGTGCTGCGGGGGGTGATGCCACAGCTGTAAGATTAAGTGAAATCCATAAGGATGTGAGAGAGAAATGGAATCTGAAACAGTCCCCTTAGAGAGTTCGTCTGCTTTGTTTGTCGTCCATGATCTTTCCCCTTTTTCTATGTTTATGGCGGCTGATTTTGTTGTAAAAACCGTTATTGTTCTTTTGTTGTTGGCATCTCTTGCCTCTTGGACCATTGCTTTTGTCAAAATTGTTGAGATCTCTTTGGCAAAACGAAGAGTGCGTCATGAACTTCAATTGATTCTTAATGCGCAAACTCTCACGCGTTTGGCTGCAAGCTTAAAAGAAAGCAAAGGCGCCGGTGTGGTCTTCCTTAAGGAAGTTCTGAAAGAAGTGTATCTTTCTACACAACAGGTTCGTTTTACCGGCTCTGAAGGGCTTGGCTCTGGTGAAAGAGCTCATGTAAGGCAAGAAGCGCCCGTTGCGTATGAAGAGCTCTTTTTCTCTGAGGACATTGATCGCTATAGTGAAGATGTACGCGGGATGAATGAGGGCGTAAAGGAAAGAGTTCATTCGATTTTGTCACGCTGCTTGTTGGCGGCAACGAGGCGTGTTGCATGTGGAAGTGCCGTTCTGGCAACGATTGGGGCAATTGCTCCCTTTGTTGGTCTTTTCGCAACTGTTTGGGGAATCATGAATTCTTTTATCGGGATTGCTCAGTCTCAAACCACACGGCTCGATGTCGTTGCTCCTGGAATTGCTGAAGCCCTCTTAGCAACAGCTATCGGGCTTTTTGTGGCTATTCCAGCCGTGGTTATGTATAATAGCCTTATGCGTGCTTTGAGTGGTTATCGCAATGATTTGGGCGATATCGCCGCTGCTCTTGAAAGGCTCTTGAGCCGTGAACTTGATAGACATCGTCAACAGAAAAGTCATAAAAAATGAAAGCGGGTTTTAATGAGAATTGGGAAACCGATGAGTGCGGGTTGCACAACGAGATTAATGTAACTCCTTTTATTGATGTTGTGCTGGTGCTACTAATTGTTTTTATGGTTGCGGCACCTTTGGCAACATCTGTTATTCCGGTTCAACTTCCCTCTATAACGCAAGCACCCTCGGTGGTGCAACCCGATGAGCCTCTTTATGTCACTTTGCAAAAAGACCGATCTCTTTATGTGGGTAATAACCTTATTAGCCAAACAGCATTTACAGAAACTTTGTTGAAGGAAACAAAGCAAAATCGAGAGACAAAGATCTTGATCAAAGCCGATAGTGAAATCGATTATGGAGCTGTGGTCGATTTGCTTAATCAAATACGGATTGCTGGCTATACTAAAGTTGGGCTTATGGGATTGCAAAAATCTTCCAATGGTGCGGCACAAGAGGCAAAAGGAGGGGAAGTAAGTAAGACAGGAGCAGGGGCTTCTGATACGGGGGGGTGAACACATGACAGATAATGCGAGAGCGGTGGTCACAAGTGATAGGGTAAATACGAACAGTTCTGTGATGGAAACAGTTCCTTCTGTAAAGTAAAAAACTGCTGATAAGAGCAAGGTGTGCGGCTTGTTTCTTAAGGGCGTGCTCTCTTGCAATGCAAAAAACGGTTTCTTTCCAATGAAGGCTGTTTAAATTTGCCCCGTTGAACCAAAATCATCCGCTCCTCTGCTTGTGGTGCTTTGATTTGCTGTATTGTTTTGGGCATTTGCTTTTTCGGTTTCAATTCGTAAACATCACTTTGCACGACTTTAAGTGCATGAATATTACTACCTTGAACAACCGGTGCGATATACCGTTTGTGCAATGCCCATGCTACACTGGAGGGAGAAGTCTCCTTGCTCTAGACTGATGAGGAGAACTTTTACTTCACCACGGTAATCACTGTCAATTGTTCCAGGTGTGTTTAAGCATGGGGTGGCATGCTTTAAGGTTAAACCAGAGCGTGGATGTTCTTTGGGCTCTAAAATCAGGTGTGACGAGTGGAAGAGGAGATTCCTTGGAATAAGGGTGCGTTCTCGCAATGCAAAAAACGGTTGCTCCCCAAGGAAGGCTGTTTAAATTTGCCCCGTTGAACCAAAACCACCTGCTCCTCTGCTTGTGGTGCTTTGGTGTGCTGTATTGTTTTGGGCATTTGCTTTTTCGGTTTCAATTTCGCAAACATTAACCTGTACAACCGGCGCAATGATCGTTTGTGCAATGCGCATGCCTCGCTGGATGGAGAAGTCTTCTTGCCCTAAGTTGATGAGGAGAACTTTTACTTCACCACGGTAATCACTGTCAATTGTTCCAGGTGTGTTTAAGCATGTGATGCCGTGCTTTAAGGCTAAACCAGAGCGCGGACGTATCTGGGCTTCAAAACCAGGCTGAAGGTGGAAGATAAGACCCGTTGGAATAAGAGCTCGCTGCCCTGGTGCAAGAACCACCGTTTCTTCTTCACCAAGAGCTGCGCGTAAATCAAGACCAGCAGAGCCCGCTGTGGCATAGCAGGGAAGCTCTAAATCTTGCCCATGCTCAAGACGTTGGACCGATAAGCTGATTTGTGGTGAAGCAGGAGGAACTCTCTTCGATGCAGAGGGACTCTTGTGGGTGTTCAGGGGCACGGAAGGCATAGGTAGATGAGGCATTTCCAAAAAGGTATCTCCAAAGTGTAAAAAATAAACACAATTGTAACAAAAGATTTCTTATGAGACAAGCAGCGAAAAACCTATAGATGGGGCAATAGTTTTCGCTGCTTGTTTTAGGTGGTAAATGCTCGTTTTCCATGCTGTTTATTTTAAATGCTGCCAATGAAGATGCCTGTTGCAAAAACAAGAGCGCCGCCAATGATAACCTGTAATGATGCACGCCAAAAAGGTGTCGACATAAATCTATTCTGAATCCAGACTATCGCCCAGAGTTCGAAAAAAACAATGATAAATGCAATAATTGTCGCTATATAAAAAGAGTTGATCAAATAAGGAAGCGTATGACCTAATCCCCCAAGGGTTGTCATAATGCCGCTTGCAAGACCTCTTTTAAGGGGAGAACCGCGACCCGATAATTTGCCATCATCATGGACGGCTTCTGTGAAACCCATTGAAAGACCCGCACCAATTGAAGCAGAAAGCCCGATCAAAAAGGTTTGATGCGTATCACCCGTGGCAAAAGCAGCTGCAAAAATAGGGGCAAGAGTAGAAACAGAGCCATCCATTAAACCGGCTAGTCCAGGTTGAATCCAGGTCAGAAGCATTTGTCTATGCGTTTTTGATGGTTTCTTCGTCTCTTTTTTCGTGGTGCTCTTTTGAACAGCTGCTCTTTGAGGCACTGCTTGCGTATGTTTGTTTGTTACAAGAGCAGGGTGATCACATAAGGAACCGACTGCTCTAGCACGATTGCTACAAGAAAGACAAAGAAGTTGCTTATAATTCTCAAGCTCGTGTATGCCCATTGCTCTAAAAATTGCTGCTTGCTCAGAAGAATGAGGTTTGAGAGCGTTTGCATATTTTAAATAGAGATCTGCACGGTGCTTTTTTGCTTTGAGCGCTTGAATCATCATTTTTTGTGCTGAACGAAAGGACAGAGCTTTGCGTTGTACAAATGAAAAAAACGATCTCAACATTTTCTGGTCCTTTGCACTTTAGAATAGTTCTAAGATATAGGATAAAAAAAACCAAAGTCAATCTAAAATTTAAAAATTGCTGAAAGACAGTGTTGAGAAAAGAAAAGCGTCGGTGCGTAAAGAGAAAAAAATAAGGGTTTAAAAAGAAGATAAAAGAAGCTGATAAAAAATTGTCAGTGAGAAGATTAAGGCAAAATCCAGCAAGTTTGTCGAGGAATGATTCTAGGGGGACTATGCTTAGAAGGGCTCTTAGGGTTTGTGGGCTTTTGGGAAGGATTGCTGAAGGATTTTGTGCACACAGCATAAAGGATATGCTAAGAGAGTTGTCAGGGAATATAAGGTTTGGCAGGAGGATAAGAGGAGAGGTATTGTACAAAAAACACGAAAAGATAAAGATAGAGTATAGAGATTTTTTATCAAGGCTTAAGAAAGCCCTTTTCGCTCAGTGTGAGAAGAAAATAATCTGAAAAATTTTGATTCAACGGCTTGGGGATGATTGCTCGTCTTTAAGGTATCAATTCTTTAAACAGAAATTGTCACTGTTCTTAAATGAAAAACAAAAGACGAGGCGGTAGATGCATCTTAAAAGTGTCTCAAATAAAATTTTGCAAGAGACTCTTCAGAACGCCTTAAAGGAAGGTTTAGAACAATGTCTTACTGGAAAAAAGAGCCTTAAATGACGAAAGGAGCGGTTGCCCACTCCTCCGTTCCTATCTCCCCTTGCGGGGAAGCGGCCACCATTACTGATGCCGTATATGTTGGTACATATACGCTCATTTTTCTTAAAAGTCAATGGTGTAAATGCGGTAAATGTTTGAGCATCAGAGCTATAACTTTATGAAACTCTTCGCTGGATAACCTTGTAACCGTGTGTGAGCAACTTAAACGGCTTACGGAAACTGTCGTGATATAATTACAGATAATCCACGCTTTTTTATTCTCTATGGGAGATTGGAGTGGATAAGCCGCAGGATTATTAGGTTGTGATTTCGTCGAAAAAGGTAAAACTGTCACATTTCCATATAATCTTGCATTCTTAGAAAGCACTAAAACAGGTCGTTTTTTCCAAAATTCAGGAAGGATCGAATCATGAGGAAAATCACACCAAAAAACTTGCCTAATGCGGGGCGCCGATTTGATGCGGGGTTTTATATGAGGAGGTTTTGTGTAAGGAGCATTTAAATCTCCGGCTCTTGTAGGCTCACATCGATGTTCACACCATGCATCATGATCATGTTCCATCATAACACATGGTTCTTCAAGGTGGTTTATATCTAAGGAAATAGGGGATAGGGGAGAAGGTGCTGTGTTCTTATCCTCAGCCATGGCAGACCATTCATGTTGATGGGTCCCCTCACTCAATTGTTTTATAGCTTTTCCATCGCGGGTTTGTATCAAAATGTTGTTTATAAGTATAGAGAGCTCTGACAAGAAAATGGATATTTCTGCTTATTTCTGTCTTTTAATGCGAGGAGTGGCGAACGATGTTGGTGTTATGGGATAAGGGTAGGGTGCTGGAATGCTTGAAACCAGAGGGCTGTGCGGGATGTGGGCGGTTTTATGTTTCTTTTACGGTTAAAGTTTTTTTTCATCTGAAAGCAGCCCTTTTGAAGCAATGTAAAGGCTGGAAAGCATGTAAATGAGGCTGGCAACAACATTCCAACCGGCAAATGAGAGAAAAAGAAAGCGCATGGATGCTTCAGAGCAAGAAGGAGGATGGATATTGTTCAATTGATTGAACAGTTGGTTAACATCTGTAGTATGCCTTATGGTACTTATACTGCAATGAGCAGGTCCTAGCCAAAAACCATATTCAACACCCGTATGATATACCGCTAAAACAAAGCTGATGGTCATTAAGATAAAAACACATAAAAATAAAAATTGTATCCAGGAAGATGCGCGAAAAAAACATACCCCCAAAATTGCTAAAAGCAAAAATGGTAGAGCACTATAATAGGGAAGACGTTCAATCAGGCATAAATCGCAAGGAAGATACCCGCCAATATATTCAAAACCAAGCGCTAAACCTATCGTAGCAGAGACGCAAAACGCGAGAAAAAAAGCCCATAAACTTAGCTCTCTTTTGCTTGGTTCAACATGAAGGTGCTGGTGCAAAATATGTTGAAGAGAAAAAATACGCGCCATTCAGCATACCCCTTAAGATAAAAGCTGTTTGTTGACAAAAACGAGAAAAATTCCATACACAACGAGCAGGGTAACACAACCAATCAGGATAATCCATTTGAAATGACGCGAAAAAAAATCCATTGCTTGTTGTCCAAAACGCTGAATGAGCCAAGCAAGGAGATAAAAACGTGCACCCCTAGCAAAAATACAGGTGAGAATGAAAATTTCAAGATGCACACCCATAACACCGGCCAAAATCGTGACAATCTTAATAGGAGGAAGGTGTAAAAAACCTGAAGTGATCAGTAAAATGATGAGAAATTGCAGGGTTGCATTGTCTTTTAATGTTTGAAAACTTTCAACTTTACCGTAAAATTCTAAAATCGGTTTGGCGAGGGTGTCATAGGCAAAATGCCCAATGAACCAACCAGCTATTCCTCCAAAAACTGAACAGAGAGTGGCAATAAGGGCATAGCGGTAAACCCGTTTAGGGTGAACAAGGCCCATCGGAATGTACAAAACATCGACCGGTATGGGAAAAACAGAACTCTCAATAAAGGCAATGAACCCAAGCCAATGCGGTGCTGTACGCCGATTTGCTAAAGAAATCGTCCAAAGCTTTAATCTGTTCAATATCATAAGGCTTTTCATATCTCTTAGAAGTAAAGACTTTACAAATGATCCTCCAAAAATAAAATGCGGTGAAAAGCTAAATCAAGGAACGGGATAAAATAAGACGAATTCTTAAAAAAACAGAAGTCTAGTGTTGACGAATCTGTTCTTCTTCATATAGTGCAGAAGAATAAAGGGTGACTCTGCCCTTTATGAGGTCGTATTTATGACAATGTGCGGGTGTGGTGGAACTGGTAGACGCGCCAGACTCAAAATCTGGTTCCGAGAGGAGTGTCGGTTCGAGTCCGACCACCCGCACCACTCTCTGTAGGCTTCGCCTCTCACGCTTTCTTCCCAGTGTTCTCCTCTTAGTCTTCTATAATGTGTTCCCGCGCTCTATCGTGTTCTTCACAGCCGTGATATAAGGTGTCTTCATACCGATAAAATATCACTCTGTTTGAGTGCAGTTTCTTTTGCATTAAAAAAACAACTTAATTGTCAATTTGAACGAGATATTCAGGAGAAGGCTGATCCAGTTTTTCTCTCACGTGAAGCCTATAGCATAAAAGCCCTTAAACACTGCCTCTTTACGCTTATGAAGGTACAAGCTGACCCCATCCTTATATTTACCAGCCCCCCAACCTTGCAACGGTCCTTGCTCTTCAGATGATTCATAAGAGGCATTTTTACTCCTTTCTTCTCTATTTTTTATCCATACGTTAATCCCATTTGTAATGTGTAAGGGGATGGTTTTGATTGATTCAACATAAGCAGACTTGAAATGAGAGAATCTTAGAATATTCAAGGCTCTCATTCAACATGCAAAACGATAAATTATCATTATAAATCAATATATTGCCTATTGTAGAATTAACAGAAACCTCTCTTGAAAAAGTTTCAGTTCATGAAAGAGGGGGGATGAAAATATTTCATCCCTGAAGGGGAAGAGAAGAAAAATCATAAAATTGAAAAAGCTATAGCCTTGTGTAAGATTGTTACGGACATTCCTATCCTCTTGTGTAGTGAAGCTATGAGTGAAGCGAAAGTACACCAAGAGAACTTGCTAGGAGATTTTTCACTAAGTGAAAAATGGTGGAAAGGGATGAGATGAGAGAGGAATTGGTGGTAATTTATTGTCTTTATTCATATTTTTTACCATTAAAGGCGTGTTTTGCCAAAATGAATGTTGATACCTGAAAATAGAAAAAAGGGCAAAAATTAAAATTTTGCATGAATGCATAAAAAAGGAAAAGGCTTTGAAAATTTTTAAAAAGTTTGTGAAAGGCTAGAAAGCCGCCTTTGAAAACCCTCTGAAAAAATAAAAAAAATCTTTGAAAAAATTGCTGCAAAGTCGCGTGTCAAATTCAGCAAAATCCAGTGGCAAGCTATCGCTAAAAGTTTTTTTTGAAACAGTTATGAAAAATGGGGGAATCTTTGTCGATTCATTCTTTTTATGATTTTGATTCATGGTCACGAGTATGGAAAGCAGAGATAAACTTTGTACATTTTGAAATTTATAAAATTGCTTTTACTGATTTATGAGGCGTTTTTACACCCGAGATATTCCATAAAAATGAATTTAAAAAAATAACAATATGCTCCTTTTTATCCATCTCCTTCGTTGCAAATAAGCCAGAGCTTGACAAAATTTCAAATCACAGTTTCTTTATTTCAAGCGTTCAAGCGTTCAAGCGTTCAAGCGTTCAAGCGTTCAAGCGTTCAAGCGTTCAAGCG
>NZ_JBTTDI010000012.1:0-30157 GCF_055796185.1 Bartonella sp. P12B
TGTCAAATAATAGGATTATTGGAAGAAATGAATCATCTCAAATTGCGATTCTGATCCAATAAAAACAAGACTCATGAAAGCGGCTCTAAACACCTCTTAAAGCTTCTCTGAGAACCGCCAAAAAGACCTTTAAAAAAAATGAATTGCTGCAAAACCTAGTGGCAAGCTACATCTATAACCTATTGATTCTATTTAAGATGGCGGAGGGGGTGGGATTCGAACCCACGGTACAGTCTCCTGCACGCCGGTTTTCAAGACCGGTGCCTTAAACCGCTCGGCCACCCCTCCAAACTTGAGTATGCTTTTTTACAAAGTTATTGCAAAAGGTCAATCATTTAAATGAGTTTCTAAACATTTTTAATAAAAGTTTTTGAATTCCAAACAAAGTAATCTCTAGACTACGGTTTTTTGAGAGTTACCTTTAAATCAGTAATTTTTCTCCTTTTCTATTCTGATGTTCACTCTCTCTCATATATGATCGTAAAAAATTATTATGAGAAAGCAAGATAAATTCATACAATTTCTATTTCAGTTCATGTAATAACATAAAAAACGATACCCTCATAATATAAGCAGAGTGCATCTTTTGATGCAGTGTTATGAGAATCAAAGCTGAATACTATAGCGATAATGCTCAGATATTATAGATATTCATATGATTTAAGAAAATCATAATGTTGTATGCTTTATTTATTTTAAAAATATATTTTTATTTTGTATATTAAATTTACAGATGAATAATTATCCTTATTTATAAAAAACATTAAGAAAATATATTATCAAAGCATTTCCCTTGTAGGTATGCTAAGTATTTGAAAAATATGTTAATATAGAATAAGAAGCTTACATTTATATGCAGATACAAAAGTGTTGTAAGGATTATTTTGAGCTCACATGTTGCAAAATAAAATTCTTTGTTTTCTTCAACAGAAAGGCAAATGGTAAACACCAAATCGAATTCTAATATAGACTCTCTTTTTGTTGACTACTTTTCGTAAGAAAAATATAAAACATTCTTAATTAGCTATTTCGCTTTAAAAAAATTAATAATTCAATCTTTTCAAAAGTGGATTTTAGTAAAATCATAGAGAATTTAGAAGATTCTATTCCCTTGCTTTTATTTGTATGTCCCTCACATTAAAAAAACATACTGATAATCAATAAGTTACATGAATTTTAAAAGCATATGGTGGGCGATGAGAGACTCGAACTCCCGACATCCTCGGTGTAAACGAGGCGCTCTACCAGCTGAGCTAATCGCCCGATGTAGTGATCAGCAATTGAATAGGCACTCTTTAAGGAAAAATTTTTGTAAACGCAAGAATAAAGATAATGTTTAATAATTTTTTTTAAAAAATGCATATCCATGCTTGACATAAACGAATGAACCCCTTACACGACCGCTTATACCAATATAATATTGGTTTGAAGAAAGTGCGCGGGTGTAGCTCAGTTGGTTAGAGTGCTGGCCTGTCACGCCGGAGGTCGCGGGTTCGAGCCCCGTCACTCGCGCCATTTTCATAATTTTTATGATATTTCGTTTTTTGAGTATAAACACTTATAATAAGGTATCTAGTCTTTAGAGCGTTACCTTTAGTCTGTTTCTTGAAATGCTGTTTTCCTTCTTTTTGCATGCTTTATAAGAATAGGGCTTGCGTCTTTCTTTGCTCTGCGTTACCTATGCCGCTAAGAAAAGCATCGTTCAACGTGTCCTTGAAGCAGTATGAGCGGAATTAACAGAATACTAGTATAATTTATCTGTTAGATTTAATAGTGTGGGATGACTGTATTGATTTAGGTCATTTCATTAAAGTGGAAGAGGATTATGACTCATTTATTGGGCTCTTATTTACCGATTTTGATTTTTATCATTGTTTCAGCCGTTATTGCTGGAGTTCTTTTAATTATGCCTTATATCGTAGCTTATCGTTCTCCTGATCCTGAGAAATTATCAGCTTATGAATGTGGGTTTAATTCATTTGATGATGCACGCATGAAGTTTGATATTCGTTTTTATTTAGTATCAATTTTGTTTATTATTTTTGATCTTGAAGTTGCTTTTCTTTTTCCTTGGGCAGTTTCATTTGCTTCGATAGGTATGTTTGGCTTTTGGTCGATGATTATGTTTTTAGCACTTTTAACCATCGGGTTTATATATGAATGGAAAAAAGGAGCTCTTGAATGGGATTAAGATCTAACAATTCAACAATTGCTGCTCCAAAACCCAAAGGGATTATTGATCCAAATACGGGGAAATTAATAGGCTCTGACGATAGTTTTTTTCGTGATATTAATGCTGAGTTATCAGATAAGGGTTTTTTAGTTACCTCTGCCGATGCTTTGATTACTTGGGCGCGTACTGGCTCTTTAATGTGGATGAGTTTTGGTTTGGCTTGCTGTGCTATCGAAATGATGCAATGTTCTATGCCTCACTATGATAATGAGCGTTTTGGATATGCTCCACGCGCTTCCCCCCGCCAATCGGATGTAATGGTGGTAGCGGGTACTCTAACAAATAAGATGGCTCCTGCTTTAAGAAAAGTGTATGATCAAATGCCTGAGCCACGTTATGTGATTTCTATGGGATCATGTGCAAACGGTGGTGGGTATTATCATTATTCTTATTCAGTTGTACGTGGGTGTGATCGTATTGTGCCTGTAGATATTTATGTTCCAGGGTGTCCTCCTACGGCAGAAGCATTACTATATGGTATATTGTTGTTGCAGAAAAAAATCCGTCGTACTGGTTCTATAGAGAGATAGGAGGATGTAATGGTAGATGAATCATTAGTTGAACTTTCTATCTATTTGAAAGATAAATTAGAAGATAAAATTGAGGAAACTATTTTTGTGTTTGGCGAATTGACGATCATATCACATCTCAATGCAATTACGGATGTTTTAATTTTTGTTCGTGATGATTCTCGTTGCCAGTTTATTAATCTTACAGATATTAGCGGTGTTGATTATCCATCTCGTGATAAACGTTTTGATGTCTCTTACCAACTCTTATCTCCTCGTAAGAATCTACGTTTGCGTGTAAAAGTGCGTACTGATGAGAATACTCCTATTGCTTCCGCTTGCTCAATTTATCCTGGAGCAGAATGGTATGAGCGTGAAGCATATGATATGTATGGGATTTTATTTTCAGGTCATCCAGATTTAAGACGGATTTTAACTGATTATGGGTTTGAAGGGCATCCTTTACGTAAAGACTTTCCTGTGACAGGATTTGTTGAATGTCGTTATGATAATGAAGCAAAAAGGGTGATTTATGAGCCTGTTGTTTTGCGACAAGAAATGCGTAATTTTGATTTTCTTTCTCCTTGGGAAGGGGAGCAGTATGTTATGCCATGTGATGAAAAAGCAGATGGTGAAAAATGATATTGGATCTGATAAGGTTTAGAATTAGCGTAGTAGGATTCTAAAGTAATTAAATCTTTTTAGTATGATAAGATTTTTATTAATGTTTGATATGGAGTTTTCTTTAACAAGGGGTTTATTGTGGCTGAGGTCAATGTTCGGAATTTTAACATCAATTTTGGACCGCAGCATCCTGCAGCGCATGGGGTTTTGCGCATGGTTCTGGAATTAGACGGTGAAGTTGTAGAACGTGTAGATCCCCATATTGGATTATTGCATCGCGGTACCGAAAAATTAATGGAGACCAAGACTTATCTTCAAGCTGGTCCTTATTTAGATCGTTTAGATTATGTTGCTCCTATGAATCAGGAGCATGCTTTTGTGCTTGCTGTTGAGAAATTGTTGGGTGTTGAGGTTCCTAAACGAGGGCAGTTAATACGTGTTTTGTTTTCTGAAATTGGGCGCATTCTTAACCATTTACTTAATGTAACAACACAGGCAATGGATGTTGGTGCCTTGACGCCACCGCTTTGGGGATTTGAGCAACGTGAAAGATTGATGATTTTTTATGAACGTGCGTGTGGAGCACGTCTTCATGCAAATTATTTTCGCCCTGGGGGTGTGCATCAGGATTTACCGGAATCTTTAATTGAGGATATTGGTAATTTTATTGACCCGTTTCTTATTGCTCTTGGAAAACTTGATGCGCTTGTAACGCCAAATCGGATTTTTAAACAGCGTAATGTAGATATTGGTGTAGTGAGTATTGATGAAGCTTGGGTACGTGGTTTTTCTGGAGTCATGATTCGTGGAGCTGGTGTACCATGGGATTTGCGTAAGAGCCAGCCTTATGAATGTTATAGCGAAATGGAATTTGATGTTCCTGTTGGAAAAAACAGTGATTGTTATGATCGTTATCTAATTCGTATGGAAGAGATGCGTCAATCAGCGAAAATTATGCGCCAATGCGTAAATCGTTTACTGAGTACCGAAAAAAATGGACCAGTTTCAAGCTTAGATCACAAAATTGTGCCCCCAAAGCGGTGCGAAATGAAAAGTTCAATGGAAGCATTGATTCATCATTTTAAACTTTATACGGAAGGTTTTCATACGCCTCCTGGAGAGGTATATGTCGCTGTAGAAGCTCCGAAGGGTGAGTTTGGGGTTTATCTCGTTTCCGATGGAAGCAATAAACCTTATCGTGTTAAGTTGCGTGCGCCTGGCTTTGCTCACCTTCAAGCTATGGATTTTTTAACCAGAGGTCATATGTTGGCTGATGCTACAGCTATTTTAGGTTCGATTGATATTGTTTTTGGGGAGGTTGATCGCTAATGTCTGTCCGTCGTCTTGCAGATGATATCTACCAACCCGCAGAGTTTTCATTTACAACAGAAAATCAAATATGGGTGAAAAAAACTATAGAAAAATACCCTGTAGGGCGTGAGCAGTCTGCTGTCATTCCGTTATTAATGCGTGCTCAAGAGCAAGATGGGTGGGTGACGCGCGCTGCAATTGAGCATATCGCCCAGCTTCTTTCTATGGCTTATATTCGTGTTCTGGAAGTAGCGACTTTCTATACTCAATTTCAGCTTCAGCCAGTTGGAAAAAAAGCACATATTCAAGTCTGTGGTACGACTCCTTGTATGTTACGTGGATCTGGTGAATTGATTAAAGTTTGTCAGAAAAAAATTCATCCTGAACCTTTTGTTACCAATCAAGATGGAACATTATCATGGGAAGAAGTTGAGTGTCTTGGCGCTTGTGTTAATGCTCCCATGGTTATGATTTTTAAAGATACTTATGAAGATCTTACAGCTGAACGTCTTGAAGAAATTATTGATGCATTTAAAGCGGATAAAGGTTCTGAAATAGCTGTTGGTCCACAAAATAGTCGTAAATCATCGGAACCGATTAATGGTTTAACTTCTCTTATTGATGAAGAAAAAAAGAACTCTTTTAAGTCTTCAAAGAAAAAAGATAAGGAGGGAATAGGGGTGTAGTAAGTATTTTTCTTGCGAAGATATTTCATTATTTTATCCATTGTGGCAATATTTAACTAAAAGTAAGAAATCGTAAGCAGATATTTAAAATTGCATTTGAGGAAAAGCTAATAATGCTATGGAAAAGAGAAAAAAGGATGGGATATGCTGGCTGATAAAGACCGCATTTTCACCAATATTTATGGTTTGAAGGATAAATCATTAAAAGCTGCAATGTCGCGTGGGCATTGGGATGATACAAAGGCGATTATCGAAAAAGGTCGTGATTGGATCATTGATGAGGTGAAGGCGTCAGGTTTGCGTGGGCGTGGAGGTGCTGGTTTTCCTACTGGTATGAAGTGGTCTTTTATGCCAAAACAAAATGATGGCCGTCCCCATTATTTGGTTGTGAATGCTGATGAATCAGAACCTGGTACATGTAAAGACCGCGATATTTTGCGACATGATCCCCATACTCTGATTGAAGGATGTGCAATTGCTACTTTTGCTATGGGAGCAAATGTTGCTTTTATCTATATTCGTGGTGAATATATTCGTGAGCGTGAAGCCCTTCAAGCAGCCGTTGATGAGTGTTATGATGCGGGCTTACTTGGCAAAAAAACAAAATATGGACATGCTTGTGATATTATTATTCATCATGGTGCAGGTGCTTATATTTGTGGCGAAGAAACAGCTCTTCTTGAAAGCCTTGAGGGGAAAAAAGGGCAGCCTCGTCTTAAGCCGCCATTTCCTGCAAATATGGGGATTTATGGCTGTCCAACAACAGTAAATAATGTGGAATCTATAGCTGTTGTTCCAACGATTTTGCGTCGAGGGGCTTCATGGTTTTCATCGATTGGACGTGCCAATAATGTTGGAACGAAATTATTTATGGTTTCAGGACATGTGAATGCGCCTTGCACATTTGAAGAAGCTCTTGGTGTTTCTTTTCGTGAATTAATTGAAAAACATACAGGTGGTATTCGTGGCGGATGGAATAATCTTTTAGCCGTTATTCCAGGAGGGGCTTCTTGCCCAGTCGTTCGTGGTGAGGATATGGTTGATGCGATTATGGATTTTGATGGGATACGAGATGTCGGATCTTCTTTTGGTACTGGTGGTGTGATTGTGATGGATAAATCAACCGATATTATTAAAGCAATTTGGCGTATAGCAGCTTTTTTTAAGCATGAAAGTTGTGGTCAGTGTACACCGTGTCGTGAAGGTACGGGGTGGATGATGCGTCTTTTAGGGCGTATGGTTGAGGGAAGAGCACAAAAACGTGAGATTGATCTTTTATTTGAGGTATCTAAACAGGTTGAAGGGCACACCATTTGCGCGCTGGGAGATGCCGCAGCATGGCCTATACAGGGGTTGATACGTAATTTTCGTCCAGAAATTGAGCGTAGAATTGATGATTATACGCGAAATGTAGTTCAAAGAAAAAATATTGCTTTAGAAGCAGTTGGATAGAGGATTTTGTTGTAAGAAAACCGGAATAAAAATTTTAAGTGGATTATCCGCAGTCTGGATGAGTGATGATAAATATCAAAGTTGATGGTAAAGAAATTGAAGTCCCTGATTACTACACATTGCTTCAAGCAGCTGAAGCTGCGGGTGCTGAAGTGCCACGCTTCTGTTTTCATGAATCTTTATCAATTGCTGGAAATTGTCGCATGTGTTTGGTTGAGGTTAAGGGAGGGCCTCCAAAACCTCAGGCTTCTTGTGCCATGGGGGTTCGCGATTTACGATTAGGGCCAAATGGTGAAGCGCCAGAAATTTTTACCAATACAGAAATGGTAAAAAAAGCACGTGAAGGTGTCATGGAGTTTCTTCTTATCAATCATCCTTTGGATTGTCCTGTCTGTGATCAAGGAGGAGAATGCGATCTTCAAGATCAAGCAATGCTCTATGGGCGTGATTGCTCTCGATATACAGAAAACAAGCGTGCAGTAGAAGATAAGTATATTGGGCCACTCGTAAAAACTGTTATGACAAGGTGTATTCATTGTACACGTTGTGTTCGTTTTACGACAGAAGTTGCAGGTATTTCCGAGCTTGGGTTGATAGGTCGTGGTGAAGATGCTGAAATTACTACATATCTTGAAAAAGCAATGACATCTGAGTTGCAGGGAAATGTTATTGATCTCTGTCCAGTAGGGGCTTTAACTTCAAAACCTTATGCATTTCACGCACGTCCATGGGAATTGGCTAAAACGGAATCAATTGATGTTATGGATGCCCTTGGTAGCGCTATTCGCATTGATAGCCGTGGTCGTGAAGTTATGCGCATTATGCCGCGTACAAATGAAGATGTAAATGAGGAATGGATTTCTGATAAGACGCGCTTTATTTGGGATGGATTGCGGACTCAGAGACTTGATAAGCCCTATGTGCGGAAAGATGGAAAGTTTCATCCTGTAAGTTGGACAGAAGCTTTTGCAGAAATTAAAATGGTGATTTCTAAAACTTTGCCAGAAAAAATTGGAGCGATTGCTGGAGATCTTGCGTCTGTTGAGGAAATGTATGCGCTTAAAAAATTGCTTGTTTCATTGGATTCTCAGGTTTTTGATTGTCGTCAAAGAGGAATGGCTTTATCTCCTGAATTAGGGCGTTCGAGTTACATTTTTAATCCAACAATTGCCGGAATTGAACAAGCTGATGCACTGCTTATTGTGGGATCTAATCCACGTCATGAGGCCGCTGTTTTAAATGCACGTATTTTAAAGCGCCAACGGATGGGACATTTTCCCATCGGATTAATTGGAGAAAAAGTCGATTTACGTTATCCTTATTCTTATCTTGGCTCTGGTACTGATGCGTTGAGTGCACTTGTTGGTGGAAAAGATTCTTTTTTAGATATCTTAAAAGAAGCGAAGAAACCACTTATTCTTATCGGGGAGGGTGCTTTTTCAGGTCAAGAAGGCTTGTCTGTTTTAAAAAATCTTGCAAAATTAGCTGATAATATCGGAGCTCTTAGTGAGGAATGGAATGGATTTGGTGTTCTTCACACTGCAGCGTCAACTGTTGGCGGATTAGATATTGGTTTTACTTCTAAACTTGGAGTTGCAAATATTATTAAAACTTGTGAGGTTTTATTTTTGCTTGGTGCTGATGAAGTAGAATTAGCCAATACAAAAGCTTTTACAATTTATATTGGTAGCCATGGCGATAATGGTGCACATGCTGCGGATGTTATTTTGCCAGCATCGGCTTATACTGAAAAATCAGGGCTCTATGTAAATACAGAAGGGCGTGTTCAAATGACAAATCGGGCTTGTTTTGCTCCAGGTGAAGCAAAAGAGGATTGGGCTATTTTACGTGCTTTATCGGATATTTTAGGACGAAAACTTCCTTTTGATTCGCTTTCTCAATTAAGACAGAGCTTATTTAATGACTATCCACATCTTTGTGCTATTGATGATATAGCGCCTTCTGATATAGATGATCTTAAAAAGCTTGGTTCACAAATGATTGCTTTGGAGCGGCAAGCATTTACTTCTATGGTTAAAGACTTTTATTTGACAAATCCGATAGCACGTGCTTCTGCAGTTATGGCTGAATGTTCAGCTCTTGCAAAGAATCATGTTATACAAACTGTAGAGTAAGGGCAGAGGAAAAGGAATAATAATGTATGATTTCTTTATGACTTGGCTATTGCCATTACTTATTATAATTGGAAAAACACTTCTCCTTTTGGTTGTTCTCTTGGTCTTGGTTGCTTATCTTCTTTACGCAGATAGAAAGATTTGGGCAGCGGTACAATTGCGGCGTGGTCCGAATGTTGTTGGTCCATGGGGATTGTTGCAGTCTTTTGCGGATTTAATTAAATTTGTTGTTAAAGAGCCTATTATTCCTTCTGGTGCTAATAAAGGTGTTTTTCTTTTAGCACCTTTTGTTTCTGCTACGCTTGCTTTATCAACGTGGGCTGTTATACCAGTTAATGAAGGCTGGGAAGTTGCAAAGATTAATGTTGGGTTGCTTTATATCTTAGCTATTTCATCTCTTGAAGTTTATGGCGTTATTATGGGAGGATGGGCTTCAAATTCAAAATATCCTTTCTTAGGGGCTCTTCGTTCGGCAGCGCAGATGGTATCTTATGAGGTTTCTATTGGATTTGTGCTCGTTACTGTTATTTTAATAAGTGGTTCACTAGATCTTACAACAATTGTCTCTAAACAAAGCCACGGACTTGGTACGACTCTTGGTCTTCCTTTTAACAGTTTTCTTGATTGGAATTGGCTCGTCCTTTTCCCAATGTTTATTATATTTTTTATTTCTGCACTTGCAGAGACAAATCGTCCTCCCTTTGACTTAGTAGAAGCAGAATCTGAACTTGTTGCGGGGCATATGGTTGAATATTCTTCAACGCCTTACATGCTTTTTTTTCTTGGTGAGTATGTTGCTATTGTATTAATGTGCGCCTTAACAACTATTTTATTTTTAGGTGGTTGGTTGCCACCGTTGGATGTTTGGTGGCTTAATTGGGTTCCTGGAGTTGTTTGGTTTGTTTTAAAAGTTTGCTTTGTATTTTTTTGGTTTGCTATGGTTAAAGCGTTTGTTCCACGTTATCGCTATGATCAGCTCATGCGGCTTGGTTGGAAAGTGTTTCTGCCACTCTCATTGGCAATGGTTGTGATAACCGCTGCTTTTTTAAAATATACTGCTTTCGTTTAAGAGGAGATTTCGCGATGTCAGGTTTTATTCAAGCAGCAAAGTCACTCCTTTTATTGGAATTTGTAAGTGCTTTTTTCTTAGCAATGCGTCAATTTTTTTCGCCAAAGCCTACGATTAATTATCCTTATGAGAAGGGATTTGTTTCTCAACGTTTCCGTGGCGAACATGCACTACGTCGCTACCCAAATGGTGAAGAGCGATGTATAGCGTGTAAATTATGTGAAGCGATTTGTCCTGCACAAGCCATTACAATTGAAGCAGGACCACGACGCAATGATGGTACACGTAGAACTATCCGTTATGATATAGATATGGTTAAGTGTATTTATTGCGGATTTTGTCAAGAGGCTTGTCCCGTTGAAGCTATTGTAGAAGGACCAAATTTTGAGTTTGCAACAGAAACACGTGAAGAACTTTATTATGATAAAGAAAAGCTTTTAATGAATGGAGATCGTTGGGAGCGAGAAATTGCTCGCAATATATTGATGGACGCACCTTATCGTTAAGTGTATCCTCGCATGAGGTATCGGATAATCTTTCCGATGAATTTTAATCTGGTATGAAATTTTATACCAATTGTTTATTAATTGAGGAGAAGCCTATGCTAACGGATCTAGCGGCGGCATTTTTCTATCTGTTTGCTTTTATTATGCTTGCAAGTGCAGTTGTTGTTATTACAGCTCGCAACCCTGTGCATTCGGTGTTATTTTTAATATTAGCATTTTTTAATGCTGCGGCTTTATTTTTGCTTGCAGGAGCAGAATTTTTGGGGCTTATTCTGCTCGTTGTTTATGTTGGTGCTGTAGCAGTTTTATTTTTATTTGTGGTTATGATGCTTGATGTTGATTTTGCAGAGTTAAAAAATGGTGCACTTCGCTATGCTCCTATTGGAGCGCTTGTTGGGAGCATTGTTGCTTTAGAATTAATATTTGTTTTTGTTCGTGGTAGATTTTCTCCAGTTCTTATACCACATATTACGCAACCCATGCCAGATTTAATGCAGCGATCAAATACACAAGCATTAGGCGATATTCTTTATACGGATTATGTTTTCTATTTTCAGATTGCTGGAATAATTTTATTGATTGCAATGATTGGTGCAATTGTTTTAACACTTCGTCATAAGTCAGGTGTAAAGCGACAATCTATTGCGGTGCAAGTTTCTCGGACCGTGGAAAGTGCAATTGAAATCAAACAAGTTGAATCAGGTAAAGGCATTTAAGGGGGGAGATATGCACATTGACATTACGCATTATCTTATTGTTTCTGCATTGCTATTTACAATTGGTATTGCTGGAATTTTTCTCAATAGAAAGAATGTGATTATCATTTTGATGTCTATTGAGCTTATATTGCTTTCAGTCAATCTTAATTTTGTAGCATTTTCAGCATTTCTTCATGATCTTGTTGGTCAGATATTCGCTTTATTTATCTTAACGGTCGCGGCTGCTGAAGCCGCAATTGGTTTAGCGATTCTTGTCGTCTTTTTCCGCAATCGTGGTTCTATTGCGGTTGAAGATGTTAATGTAATGAAAGGCTAACCAGTAATGTATTATACGATCGTCTTTCTTCCGCTTTTTGGCTTTTTAATTGCTTCTATAGGTGGAAAAACTATCGGAGATCGCGCGAGTGAATTGGTGACATGTAGCTTTATGGTGATTGTTGCCATATTATCGTGGATGGCTTTTTTGAATGTTGCACTTGGTCATGTTCCAGTCGTTGATGTATTGGTATTACATTGGCTTGCTGTTGGTGATTTAACTTTTGATTGGGCTTTACATATCGATACATTAACAGCTGTCATGCTCGTTGTTGTGAATAGTGTTTCAGCATTAGTGCATATTTATTCAATTGGTTATATGCATCATGATCCTTCAAGATCCCGTTTTTTTTCTTATCTTTCTCTATTTACATTTATGATGCTTATGTTGGTGACATCTAATAACTTGATTCAAATGTTTTTTGGATGGGAAGGTGTGGGACTTGCTTCTTACTTACTCATTGGTTTTTGGTTTCAGCGAGATTCAGCCAATAAAGCTGCGATGAAAGCTTTTATTGTTAATCGTGTTGGAGACTTTGGTTTTCTCTTAGGAATCTTTAGCATTTTTGTTTTATTCCAAACAGTTGATTTTGCCTCTATTTTTGCAAAAGCTGCAGATAAGAGCTTCGTACAAAATCTAACATTTTTAGGTTGGCAGATTAATGGGCAAACGGCAATTACTGTCACATGTCTTTTATTGTTTATTGGTGCGATGGGAAAATCAGCCCAATTTCTTTTACATACATGGCTTCCTGATGCAATGGAGGGACCAACTCCTGTGTCAGCGCTTATTCATGCGGCAACAATGGTAACGGCTGGCGTTTTTATGGTTGCGCGTATGTCGCCAATTTTTGAACTTTCTTCCATTGCTTTGACAGTAATTATTATTGTTGGAGCAACGACTGCATTTTTTGCTGCAACTGTAGGACTGGTACAAAATGATATTAAGCGCGTAATTGCCTATTCTACGTGTTCACAGCTTGGCTATATGTTTGTTGCATTAGGTGTTGGAGCTTATGGAGCAGCTGTTTTTCATCTTTTTACGCATGCTTTTTTTAAAGCTTTATTATTTCTTGGGGCGGGCTCTGTAATTCATGCTGTGTCTGATGAACAAGATATGCGAAAAATGGGCGGGTTACGCAAGCATATAAAGGCAACTTATTGGATGATGATGATAGGAACAGTTGCATTGACAGGTGTCGGAATTCCAGGAACACTCTTTGGGACTGCAGGTTTTTTTTCCAAGGATGCAATTATAGAATCTGCTTTTGCATCACATAATATTGCTTCAGGATATGCTTTCTCTCTTCTTGTTTTTGCTGCTTTCTTAACCAGTTTTTATTCATGGCGCCTTATATTTATGACATTTCACGGTAAACCACGAGCAACAGTTGATGTTATGCATCATGTTCATGAATCCCCTCCGGTTATGTTAATTCCACTGTTTATTTTATCTATTGGAGCAATATTTGCTGGTGCCTTTTTCCAACCTTACTTTTTTGGTGATTTGTATGATGTTTTTTGGAAGGGAGCGCTTTTTACAAATGATCACAACCATATCCTTCATGATTCTCATAACGTATTTAATTGGGTCAAATGGTCGCCCTTTATAGCGATGATTTTTGGCTTTATATTAGCCTGTTTCTTTTATATTTCTTTTCCTTCTCTTCCTAAAAAATTGGCTGGGATTATGCCAGGAATTTATCATTTTCTTTATCAAAAATGGTATTTTGATCAACTCTATAACTTTTTGTTTGTTCGTTCTGCTTTCAGAATTAGTTTCTTTTTTTGGAAAGTGGGGGACGGTAAGATTATTGATGGTCTAGGTCCGAATGGTATTGCAGCGCGTGTCGTTGATATTACAAACAGAGTTGTTCGGATGCAGACAGGCTATCTTTATCACTATGCATTTGCGATGCTTATAGGCATTGCATTGCTGATCACATGGATGATGATCGGGGGCGTAAACTGATGACCGATTGGCCTATTCTTTCTACGGTTACATTTTTGCCACTTATTGGTGTGCTGCTAATTTTGTTTATCAAAGACGATAGCGAAGTAGCACGGCATAATATACGCAATGTAGCATTTTTTACGACTGTGTTTGTTTTTATTATTTCCTTAATTGTTTGGGCAGGTTTTGATCATACAGATGCTCATTTTCAAATGGTGGAGAAAATCGATTGGTTAGGAGGGGGGATTAGCTATCATATGGGAGTTGATGGTATCTCTGTCCTCTTTGTAGTTCTCTCGGCTTTTCTTTTGCCTTTCTGTATTTTAGCGAGTTGGGAAAATATTAAAGATAGCTTAAAAGCCTATATGATTGCTTTTCTTCTTCTTGAAGTTGCAATTATTGGAGTTTTTTGTGCTCTTGATGCAATATTGTTTTATGTTTTTTTTGAAGGCAGCCTTATTCCAATGTTTATTATTATAGGGGTTTGGGGAGGCGCACGTCGTGTTTACGCAAGTATAAAGTTTTTTCTTTACACTTTACTTGGTTCAGTGTTGATGCTGGTTGCTCTTATGGCTATGTATTGGGAAGCTGGCACACTTGATATACCAACTTTATTAGCTTACCAATTTCCTGCGCATATGCAAATTTGGTTATGGCTTGCATTTTTTGCTTCTTTTGCAGTTAAAATGCCAATGTGGCCTGTTCATACATGGTTGCCTGATGCTCATGTAGAAGCACCTACAGCTGGCTCGGTTATTTTAGCTGGTGTTTTACTCAAATTAGGTGGGTATGGTTTTCTTCGTTTTTCTTTACCAATGTTTCCTATTGCTTCGGCTACTTTTGCTCCTTTGGTTTTGACGTTATCGCTTATCGCTATTATTTACACATCACTGGTTGCACTTGTTCAAAATGACATAAAAAAACTTATTGCTTATTCCTCAATAGCGCATATGGGATATGTAACGATGGGTATTTTTGCTGCCAACGCACAGGGTATCCAAGGTGCTATTTATCAGATGCTTTCGCATGGAATTGTTTCAGCTGCTTTATTTCTTTGTGTCGGGGTTATTTACGATCGTCTCCATACACGTGAAATTTCAGCTTTTGGTGGTCTCGTTAACAACATGCCCAAATATGCTGTTGTTTTCTTAATTTTTACTATGGCAAATGTCGGTTTGCCTGGGAGCTCAGGATTTTTAGGTGAATTTTTAACTTTAATAGGTGTTTTTCAAGTCAATAAATTGATTGTTGTTTTTGCCACAACTGGTGTTATTTTATCCGCTGCCTATGCACTTTACCTTTATCGGCGTGTGGTTTTTGGTTCGTTGGATAAAGAGAATTTAAAAGTCCTTATTGATCTTTCTACAAGAGAAAAATTTATCCTTTATCCGATGGTTGTTCTTACAATATTTTTTGGTATCTATCCAACGCCTATTCTTAAAGCAACGGCGTTTTCCGTAGAAGCCCTCATCAATAAACTGCATTAGATAAGGGAAGAATGTTCATGCAAACTGAAATAATAGCGCAATTAGTCTTAATTCTTCCAGAGATTTTAATAGCATTGGGAGGGATAGTCTTTCTTTTGATTGGTGTCTACTCCAATACGCGTTCCTTTTTAACGGTGACAGGGCTTTCCATTGCTCTTCTTGTTGCTGCCATTGTTATTATTATCGTTTTTCCGAAAAGTGGTTTATTTCAGACCAATGCACTCATTATTGACTCTTTTGGTCGTTATATGAAAATTTTGACGCTCATTGGCGCACTGTTTGCTCTTATTATGTCTGTTGCTTTTACGAGTTCTCAAAAGTTTGATGTATTTGAATTTCCGATACTCGTTCTTTTAGCAACTCTTGGTATGATGCTGATGATTTCAGCTGGTAATATGCTCTCACTGTATATGGGGTTAGAATTACAATCCTTAGCTTTGTATATCCTAGCTGCGATCAATCGTGATAATGTGAAATCTTCTGAAGCCGGTATCAAATATTTTGTTTTAGGAGCATTGTCTTCAGGATTGCTTCTGTATGGTATTTCTTTGCTTTATGGTTTTACTGGTCAAATTGGCTTTCATGAAATTGCTATTGCTTTAAAAGGTAAAAATTTACAATTAGGGGTTATTTTTGGAATTGTTTTTATTTTAGCTGGTTTGGCTTTCAAGATTTCTGCCGTTCCATTTCATATGTGGACACCTGATGTTTATGAAGGAGCACCAACACCTATTACAGCATTTTTTGCTGGGGCTCCTAAAGTTGCTGCGATGGCACTCATTATTCGTGTTATTGTTACAACCTTTATGCCATTAGGGAGTTCTGATGGCTCTATGCCTGCGTGGCAACAAATTTTGGTGTTTATGGCGATTGCATCGATGATACTTGGCGCATTTGCTGCAATTGGACAGAGCAATATTAAGCGTTTAATGGCTTATTCATCAATCGGTCATATGGGATATGCGCTTGTTGGTTTAGCTGCTGGAGATATACTTGGGATAAAAAGTGTTATTCTCTATATGACTATTTATTTGGGCATGACACTTGGTTCTTTTGCTTTTATTCTTGGAATGCGATCCAGTAGCGGAAATGTTGAAAATATTTATGATCTTTCAGGGTTGATAAAGACTAATCCATTTATGGCTGTTGTGATGACCATACAGCTTTTTTCCTTAGCAAGTATACCGCCTATGGCTGGTTTTTTTGGGAAATGGTATACATTTTCTGCTGCTGTTCATGCTGGACTTACTCCCCTTGCTATTGTTGGGATGATAGCGTCTGTTGTGGGGGCTTTTTACTATTTGCGCGTTATTAAAATTATGTGGTTTGATGAAGCAAAGGCGCGTTTTATTATGTTGTCCAATGAGCTTCAATTTTGTCTCGGTCTTTCTGCACTTTTTATTTTGTTTTATATGCTTTTGGGAGCTTGGTTTGCTGATTTAGCAGAAACAGCAGCAGCTGCATTGTTTTAATGAATATGGTTTACATTTTATCGGATTTTGTAAAAAAACAAGGATACACTGTTGAAGCATACGAACGTATTGATTCAACAAATCTTATTGCAAAAGAAAAAGCACAAGCTGGTCATCCAGGTTATCTTTGGGTTGTCGCACAAGAACAATTACAAGGAAGAGCGAGAAGAGGCAGGACATGGTTTAGTCCGAAAGGGAACCTTTATTCTAGCCTTTTGTTAATGGATGATATTGTTCATCAAACTGCTGCTCAGCTTGGTTTTGTTGCAGGCGTTAGTGTGGTAGAAGCAGTAAAACAATTTATAAAGGATGAAAAGCAATCAAACAATATCGTTAGTTTAAAATGGCCAAATGATATTTTGCTAGGAGGAGCGAAAAGCTCTGGAGTTTTGCTTGAGATTTTTAAAATGCCATCACAACAGTGTGCATTGGTTATCGGTATTGGAATAAATGTAAAACATCATTATGAAGATGCGCCATATCCTACTTCAAGTTTAAATAATATTGGTTTGTATATTGAACCAGAACAGTTATTTACAGTTTTGGCTGAGTGTTTTTCTAAAAATTATCTTCTTTGGAAACAACCAGAAGGAGCTGATATAATTCGTAAAAAATGGCTTTTATATTCTGCTCATCTTGGGCAGCATATAAAAGTATTCAATGATAAAAAAGTCATCGAAGGTATTTTTGATGGTCTTGATAGTGATTTTAATTGCCTTGTAAAACAAAAAAATGGTCAACAAGCCATTATAACAGCTGGAGATGTCCATTTTGGTTTGGCAGCTTCTCTTAATGCAGGTTGTTATTAGTTGATAATCTATTTTCACTATCAGATTATCTTGATAATTTAGGAGATGTTTATGGTTGCAGCCAACGAGAGTGAATTTGTTTTTTTGCCTTTAGGAGGGGTAGGTGAAATAGGGATGAATCTCGCTGCTTATGGGTTTGGTCCCGAAAATCTTCGTGAATGGCTTCTTGTTGATATGGGAGTGAGCTTTGCTGGTCCTGAATTACCAGGAGCAGATCTTATTTTACCTGATATTCGTTTTCTAGAAAGTGAAAAACATAATGTGCGTGGTCTTATTTTAACCCATGCTCATGAAGATCATTATGGTGCTGTCCTCGATTTATGGCCAAAGCTTAAAGTCCCGCTTTACTGCACTCCTTTCACAGCAGGATTATTGGAGAGTAAAAAGCAATCAGATTTTGGGTCTCATAAAATTGCATTCAATATTTTTCAATCTGGTGATTGCTTTCAGATTGGTTCCTTTGCAATTGAAGCTATTGCCGTTAATCATTCAATTCCAGAATCTGTATCTTTAGCTATTACAACGTCTTTGGGCACTATTATCCACACTGGCGATTGGAAAATTGATCATACACCTTCTCTTGGAGCTATAACAGATGAAAAGCGATTTCGCATTTTAGGCAATAAAGGTGTTTTAGCATTGCTTTGTGATTCCACGAATGCATGTCGAGATGGTATAACACCATCAGAACAACAAGTTCAGACAAGTCTTTCTGAAATTCTTTCGAAAGCTGAGGGGCGAGTTGCAATAGTTACTTTTTCTTCGAATGTTGGGCGGATACGTTCAATTGCTCTGGCAGCTGAATCTGTCGGACGCCAAGTTCTTGTTGTTGGACGCTCGCTAAAGCGGAGTATTATGGTTGCGCAAGAACTTGGTTATATGAATGGTTTAGCTCCATTTGTTACGGAAGATGATTATGGTCATATCCCACGAAACAAGATTGTTTTAATTGTGACAGGTAGTCAAGGAGAACCGTGTGCTGCCTTAGCAAAATTGTCACGCAATGGAATGAGAAATATTGCACTTTCTACTGGTGATACTGTTATTTATTCGTCACGAAGTATACCAGGAAATGAAAAAGCTATTATTGAGATACAAAATCGTTTCATTGATATGGGCGTTAAAGTTATTACAAATGAGGAGGCTCTTGTTCATGTTTCAGGTCATCCTCGTCGTTTAGAACTTATGCAGATGTATGATTGGACAAAACCAAAGATACTTGTTCCTGTACACGGAGAAGCAATACATCTTACTGCTCAGGCAACTTTAGCGCGTCAAGCAGGTATTGAAATTGTTACAGATATTAGAAATGGCAGTATATTACGTCTTGCACCAGAGCCTGTAGAAGTCATTGATCAAGTTCCTGTTGGTCGCATCTATAAGGATGGTTGCCTTATTGGAGATGAGGATGAATTAGGAATCCGTGAACGTCGCAAATTAAGTTACGCTGGTTACGTTGCTGTTTCCCTTCATATGAATAGTAAGCATGAATTATTGAGCGATATTGGTTTAACCACATTCGGACTACCTGAAAGTAATGGAAAAGGGGAGAATTTGAAAGATATTCTCTTAAATGTTGTGGAAAATACATTTTACAACATTCCACGGATCAAACGAAAAAATAATGAACTTATTCGAGAAGCAACGCGGCGTGCAGTAAGGGCAGCTGTCAATGAAGCTTGGCAAAAAAAGCCTATTTGTACAGTTTTTTTACATCAGTCAAAATGAAGTATTTTAGTTTTATGTTATTTTCTTTTTAATGAAAAAAAGAGAAAACTAAATTATAAGATTATTTTATCGTAAAAAATAAGCTCGATAAGGACTAGAGCACATAAATTTTTAAAAATATGATCGTTATGTTTGCAAGCCTTCAGAAGGTAGCTATAGAGGAAGTATCTACTTTAAATTGTTTCAATATGATAGATCTGATTAGGAGTTAATTATTTCAATGCGTCTTTCTCAATATTTTCTTCCACTTTTAAAAGAGAATCCTAAGGAAGCAGAGATTGTTTCTCATCGATTGATGTTGCGTGCAGGGATGATTCGCCAACAAACATCAGGGATTTATTCTTGGCTCCCATTGGGTAAAAGAGTGCTTGATAAAGTTTGTAAGATTATTCGTGAAGAGCAAGAACGTGCTGGTGCTATAGAAATATTAATGCCTACAATTCAATCTGCTGATCTTTGGCGTGAAAGTGGCCGTTATGATGATTATGGTTTGGAGATGCTTCGCATTAAAGATCGTCAAAAACGTGATTTGCTTTATGGTCCGACAAACGAAGAGTTGGTAACAGATATTTTTCGTTCTTATATTCGTTCTTATAAAGATCTTCCACTTAATTTATACCATATTCAATGGAAATTTCGTGATGAAATCCGTCCACGTTTTGGTGTGATGCGCTCACGAGAGTTTTTAATGAAAGATGCCTATTCTTTTGATCTTGATTATGAAGGTTCTCAAACATCTTATAATCGTATGTTTATTGCTTATTTACGCACTTTTGCTCGTCTTGGCTTAAGGGCAATTCCTATGCGTGCTGATACAGGTCCAATTGGTGGTGAACTCAGTCATGAATTTATTATTTTGGCTGAAACAGGAGAGAGTGCCATCTTCTGTGATAAACAATTTCTTGAGCTTACTGTTCCAGACAGTTCAATTGATTTTAATGATACAATAATTTTAGCTGATATTGTTAAACAGTGGACGTCTTTTTATGCAGCGACAGAAGAAATGCATAATGAAGAAGAGTGGGCTAAAATTTCTGATCAGAGTCGTCTTTCAGCGCGTGGTATTGAAGTGGGGCATATTTTCCACTTTGGCACGAAATATTCTGCTCCAATGGGAGCAAAAGTTATGGGACAAGATGGAAAAGAGCATGTTGTCTCTATGGGATCTTATGGCATTGGACCTTCGCGTCTTGTTGCAGCAGCTATTGAAGCTTCTCATGATGAAAATGGTATTATTTGGCCAAGCTCTATGGCGCCATTTGACTTTGGGATCATTAATATGAAACCAGAGGATGAGAAATGTACACTTACGTGTGAAACTCTCTATCGGGGATTAAGACTTGCTGGATTTGACCCATTATTGGATGATAGAGATGAGCGTCCCGGAACTAAATTTGCAACAATGGATTTAATTGGCCTACCAACACAAATAATTGTTGGGCCTAAAAGCATCGCGCAAAATAAAGTTGAAATTAAAGATCGAAAAACAGGTGTCAAAGAATCTCTAATGGTTGAAGATGTACTCAAAAAGTTTTCTGTAGTTTTATAGGCAATAGTATGAAGAGGTTGAGCAGTAAAGGGTTTTCGTCTTATGAGTGGATGATCGCCTTTCGTTATATGATTCCCAATAAAAAACATGTCGTTGCATCAGTTATTTCAATCATTTCTCTTATTGGAATTATGTTAGGGGTGTTTGCTCTGGTTGTTGTTATGGCGGTAATGAATGGCTTTCGCACAGAGCTTCTCAATCGTATTCTTGGTATGAATGGACACCTTATTGTTCAAGCAGTTCATTCAGGTTTTTCTGATTATAAAACTCTCATTTCTTCTCTAGAATCTGTAAATGGTGTAAAGTTTTCTTTACCTGTTATTGAGGGGCAAGCACTTGTTCAGGGTGAACTGGAAGGAGGCTCTGGTGCGTTAGTTCGTGGTATGCGTAAACAGGATTTAGAGAAGCTTAAAACAGTATCTCAAAATATTAAGTTAGGTTCACTTGCTCAATTTGATAAAGAAGAAGGTGTTGCAATTGGAATTGGTTTGGCTACAAAATTAGGGCTTACAGTTGGGCATTATCTTCGTGTCATTACTCCAGATGGTGATGCAACTCCTTTTGGGGTTACTCCACGTGTTAAGGCTTATAAAGTAAGCGCTATTTTTGAAGTTGGTATGTCTGAATATGATTCAATATTTGTTTTTATGCCTCTTCATGAAGCACAAATGTTTTTTAATTTAGGAGATAAGATTCAGTCTTTAGAATTATTTCTAAATGATCCCGATGCTGTTGATCGAATAAAACCAATTATAGAGAAAGCAGTTGATCAACAAATCTATTTAATTGATTGGCGTGAGCGCAATCAGGCTTTTTTTTCAGCTTTACAAATTGAACGGAATGTTATGTTTTTCATTCTTTCTCTTATTGTTCTTGTTGCTGCTTTGAATATTATTTCAGGTTTGATTATGCTTGTAAAAGATAAAAGCCATGATATTGCAATTTTACGCACGATGGGTGCACAACAAAGTGCGGTTATGCGTATCTTTATTGTCACTGGTATGATGATTGGATTTATTGGAACAATATTGGGCTTAATTTTTGGTGTTATAGCAAGCGCAAATATCAATCATATTCAAGATTTTGTATCTTGGTTATTTAATGTCGATGTTTTTAATCCTCAACTTTACTTTTTAACAAAATTGCCTTCACAAATTGATTGGCGACAAACAGTCCTAGTTGCTGTTATGGCATTATTTTTGTCATTTCTCGCTGCACTCATCCCAGCATGGCGAGCTGCTAAGCTAGATCCTGTACAAGCTTTAAGGTATGAATAATGACAGCTATTTTAGAGCTTGTAGAGATTGAGCAACATTTCTTTGAGAGCAATAAGCCTCTTATTATTTTAGATAAAGCAAATTTTATCCTTAATCGTGGGGAACTCGTTGCACTTGTTGCACCATCTGGGGCTGGAAAATCAACACTTCTTCATATTGCTGGGTTATTGGAAAAACCAACCGCTGGTGATGTGATGTTAAGGGGAATTTCTTGTGCGAAGCGTTCTGATAGTGAGCGAACAGCTATTAGACGACATGATATCGGTTTTGTCTATCAATTTCATCACCTGCTTCCAGAATTCACAGCTTTAGAAAACGTTATGATACCGCAAATGATAGCAGGATTTAAAAAATCCATAGCAGAAGATCGTGCATTTAAATTGTTAAAATATCTGCGTATTTCTCATCGCGCCAGCCATCGCCCATCGGAACTATCAGGTGGGGAACAGCAACGTGTTGCTATTGCACGTGCAGTAGCAAATGGTCCTTCGGTTCTTTTGGCTGATGAGCCTACAGGGAATCTTGATCCTGTAACTTCAGCTTATGTCTTTCAAGCTTTATCCGCTCTTGTTCGTCAATCTGGTCTTTCTGCTCTTATTGCAACACACAATTACGCTTTGGCTAAACAAATGCATCGTCGAATTACGCTTAAAGAAAAAAAGATTATTGAACTTCCTTAAAGGTAAGATGCAAAATTTATTCCAAAGACTGAACAGAACCTATGTATATACTTTTTATTTCATTCAAGGAGGCCTTTTATGACAGTTTTTGTCGTTGATAAAAATCAACTGGATGCACGTCGTCGCCGGTTGGTTTTTCGTGCATGGCACCGTGGTATTCGTGAAATGGATCTTATTTTTGGACACTATGTGGATGCACATATTGCTAAGATGTGTGATAAAATGGTTTCTGAACTTGAATATATTATGGGTTTTGATGATCGAGATTTATTGATGTGGGTTACAGGAGAAATTTCTCCTCCTTCTGAAATAGATGGCCCGCTTTTTCGCGACATTATAAACTATCATGTTTGCATAAATTTAAATTGATCCCGATGTCCATATTTAAAAAAATTATCATCCCCCAACATATTTCTGCTCATGTGATCTTTGAAGGAATTACTGATGGATTTGAAGCCTTTGCACTGACTAAATTGCGTTCAGCAATTGCACAGGATAAACCGCTTGTCTATGTTGTCCGTGATGGAACAAAGATTGCTCATTTGCAGCAAGTTTTGAATTTTATTGAACCAAATTTACCTGTATTTCAATTCCCAGCGTGGGATTGTCTACCTTATGATCGTGTATCACCTAGTATTGCTATTACAGCACGCCGATTATCCACTTTGACTCATATAGCAAATTTACGTCACAGTCCATGCACTGCGATTATATTAACAACAGCAAATGCGATTATGCAAAAATTACCTCCACGTGAAATGATTGAAAATCAAATGATTCACGTACGTGTTGGACAGCGCATTAACATGAGGCATTTAATTCAATCTCTAGAATGCAATGGTTTTGAGCGCGTGACAGTTGTTCGAGATGTTGGTGAATTTGCTGTAAGAGGAGGAATTCTTGATATTTTTTCTCCCATTGATGTTGAGCCTTTGCGGCTTGATTTTTTTGGTGATACCTTAGAAACCATCCGCGTATTTGATACAGAAACACAAAGAACAACACGTCAAAAGACTGAGTTTTTGTTACATTCGATGAGTGAAGTTGTTCTGACACCTGAATGTCTAAGCCGATTTAAAAGCAATTATATTCGCACATTCGGTGTATCTCAAAAAAACAATATGCTTTATGAAGCTCTTTCTCAAGGGCGACGCTTTGCTGGTATGGAACATTGGTTGCCATTTTTTTATGAGAATCTTGACACTTTTTTTGACTATTGTAGCAATTTTCCCATTATTTTTGAACATCTCATAGAAGAAGTCCTGATTGAGCGTTATCGCCTTATTGAAGATTATTATGATGCACGTAAGGAGCGTGAAAATGATAAAGAAAGCTCTACTTCCTATCATCCTATAAATCCTAGTCTTCTCTATTTAACGCCAGAGAATGTTTTAGAGTGTGCGCAAAAATGTGGGCAGCGTGTTGATTTTACACCTTTTAATGTTCCACAAGCTTTAGGAAAAACGCTTATTCATGCAAATATTAAACAGGGATATGATTTTGTAAAAGAGCGTAATGCGCAAGAAAAAAATGTTTTCTCAAGTGTCGTTTCTCATATTGCTTCATTGCGCGCTGCTGGCAAAAAGGTACTTTTAGCATGTTGGAGTGAAGGATCTTTGAATCGTTTATTACAGGTGCTTGAAGAGCATGGATTGCAAAAAATAGATGTTGTGAGATCATTACAAACTGTCAGAGCAACCCCCCGTGATCATATAACAGCAGCTGTTATAATGATAGAGCACGGCTTTGAAGGAGAAGATTTTGCTCTCATAACAGAGCAAGATATCCTTGGTGATCGACTCATAAGATCACCAAAACGGCGTAAAAATAATACAAATTTTATTTCTGAAATTGCAGCTTTAAATTCTAGCGATATCGTTGTGCATATTGATCATGGTATTGGACAATTTATTGGTCTTAAAACCATTAAAACAACAGGAATTTTACGGGATTGTCTTGAAATTAAATACGCTGGAGGTGATCGGCTCTTTTTACCTATTGAAAATATCGAACTTCTTTCACGTTATGGATCGGAGGGAACGGATGTCACGTTAGATAAATTAGGTGGGGTTGGTTGGCAAGCGCGAAAAACACGACTGAAAAAACATTTATTAGAAATGGCTGGTCAGTTGATTCATATAGCTGCAGAGCGTGCTCTGCGTTCGGCGCCTGCTTTAATTCCACCAATTGGGCCATTTGATGAATTCGTTGCATGTTTTCCTTATGAAGAAACAGAAGATCAGATGGATGCGATTGATGCTGTTCTAGAAGATTTAGCTTCAGGAAAACCAATGGATCGCTTGATATGTGGTGATGTTGGTTTTGGAAAAACAGAAGTTGCTATTCGAAGTGCCTTTGTTGCAGCATTAAATGGTTATCAAGTTGCTGTTGTTGTGCCGACAACTTTGCTTTCACGACAACATTACAAAACTTTTATTTCACGTTTTCAAGGATTACCTGTTAAAATTGGCCATGCCTCAAGACTTGTGAAAACCAAAGAACTTGCGCAAGTCAAAAAAGGGATCTCAGATGGTACGATCGATATTGTCATTGGAACGCATGCATTATTAAGTGATGCAGTTAATTTTTTGCGGTTAGGACTTCTTATCATTGATGAAGAGCAACATTTTGGCGTAAAACATAAAGAGCGTTTAAAAGAACTTAAAAGTGATATTCATGTCCTCACACTTTCAGCAACCCCCATACCACGAACCTTAGGGTTAGCATTATCAGGGGTACGGGAACTTTCTTTGATAACGACGCCACCTATTGATAGAATGGCTGTTCGTACCTTTATTGCACCGTTTGATTCACTTGTTATACGCGAAACATTACTTCGAGAATATTATCGTGGTGGACAAAGTTTTTATGTGTGTCCTCGTATTTCTGATCTTGGCTTTGTAGAAGAATATCTCAAAACGCATGTTCCAGAAATCAAATTCGTTGTTGCTCATGGTCAAATGCCTGCTGGACAGCTTGATGATATTATGAATGCATTTTATGATGGACAATATGATGTCCTGCTGTCAACAACCATTATTGAATCCGGTCTTGATATTCCAACAGCTAATACATTAATCGTTCATCGTGCCGAGATGTTTGGTCTTGCTGCTCTCTACCAACTGCGTGGTAGGGTAGGGCGTTCAAAACAGCGTGCTTACGCACTCTTTACGTATCCTTCTGGTAAAGTTTTAACAGCTGCGGCTGATCGTCGCCTTAAAGTCTTACAATCTCTTGATACCTTAGGGGCTGGTTTTCAATTAGCAAGTCATGATATGGATATTCGCGGATCGGGTAATTTCTTAGGTGAAGAGCAATCAGGGCATATTAAAGAAGTTGGATTTGAGCTCTATCAAAAAATGCTTGAAGAAGCTGTCACTGAATTGAAAGATGGCGAGCATAATGAAGACAAGCAATGGTCTCCTCAAATTTCACTTGGTACAACTGTTATAATACCAGAAAGTTTTGTACCTGATTTATCACTCCGTATGGGACTTTATCGTCGTTTGACAGAATTTGATGATTTAGAACAAATTGATGAATTTGCAGCTGAGTTAATAGATCGCTTTGGTCCTTTACCTCTTGAAGTTCAGCACCTCCTTAAAGTTTTTTATATAAAAACATTGTGTCGAAAAGCGCATGTAGAAAAATTAGATACTGGACCAAAGGGGGTGGTTATACAATTTCGTAATAATTATTTTGCAAATAGTGTTGCCCTTGTCCAATGGATTGCCAAACAAGGAACGATGGCAAAGATTCGACCAGATCAAAGTATCGCTCTTATTCGTGATTGGTCCACAGTGGATGAAAGGCTCGTTGGAGCAGCGGATACTATGACACAACTTGTAGAAATGGTCGAGAAACATTCTGTTTAGAATTTCTTTTTATAATTCAAAGTGATGACTTACTTGTTAAAGTATTTTATAGAATATTCGGTTATTGAACTTTTATAAAATAAACTTTAAGTTCATAATAAAAATACTCTTTGAAATTTCCATATATAATACATATTGATAGAATCGAAGAAATAACTTAATTAGCACAGCCATAATGAGGGATTCCAACATAGAGCGGAATGGCTTTTTATAAACCTTCTCAAGAGGACAAGAAAAAGTAGCATAATATGATTTTTTCATCACACAAATTGCTAACTATAGCTTTTTTATTATTAACTTTAATATGTGGTTTTAAAAACGCGCATGCTGAGTTTAGTTTAACAGAGTTATCTCTTTCTGGTTTAACTCTTGATGAAAAGTACGAGCGTATGAAAGAAAGATTGCGAGTTGTTGAAAAGAGAATAAAGTTTATTGAAAAAACATTTGCTGATTTGACGCTTTCACAAATCCGCGTTTCTAATACAGAACATGATAGACTTATACAGGAACAAAGAGATCTCATTGACGAGAGACTTAAACTTAGTTTGAAATTAGGTGATTTAGCTAAAGAAAAACGCGATTTAGTATACAGAGCACATAGGGCAAGAGAGTATAAAGCAGGTGAGTATGAAAGGAAGCTAGTTAAAGCCAAACAATACTTGAAATCTCAAAGTTCTTATGAATTGGGATTTGGTGATGGAGAGGAATATCTTAATGAGGAAGAGATAAATAAGAATGAGATAGTAGAGCTTTATCCATATTTTATTCTTATTTGTAAAATTAATGAAAATCTTTTGTACACAGACATAGGAGATTTGTTACGTAAAGATTTTGGTTGGAAAAAAGAAGATTTTAACTGGGCAAAAGATGCGATTAGATTAATAGATCAAGAGCTCATCAAGGGCATTAAAGAAACTATGACCGTGGATTTTGATGTCTTTGAAAAAGAAATGATGAATGGTGTAAGAGACATGATAACACATAATTCCTCAAATGTAAGAAGTGTTCCTTTATTGTGTAAAACTACCAGGAAACTGCATGATATAATGCTTCCCTATAAAAGAAAGAGTATTATAAACCGCATAGGCTCTCATATTGAAGAGTGGTTCCAGCAAAGGTAGTTCATCTATTCACGTCCCGACGTTGAAGATGATACCCATAGGGCAATTATATGTAGGATTCTAATATATGACCAATACGCTACTCATTGTTCAGGTAAGTGATAAGAGTAGTTACCCAAAATAAGACTTCTATCCAAACTCGAACTGTTGCAATCAAATCAATATCTGAATGGACATAAAATATCGCTATTATCATCGCATCTACAGCAAGATTAGCGACTCCAGAGAAATTAAATTTCCCTTTCAAATTTCAAGAAGTTGAACTCAAACGATTTATTGGTTCGTTTCCTAGAGAGGGCAGAGCGGGCTTTATTAGCAAGAATCAAACAGTATAAAGACGTGCAAGAGTGTATTGATGTATATAATTTTTTATGTTCCAATAAAAAAATTAAGTATTAAAGAAAAAATCTCAAATCAGAAATTAAAGGTGGTCTAAAAGGTGGACCCAAAAAGGTGGACGAGAGGGGGCGTTAAGTGAGAGCGATTCATCGGTTATCAGCATCATTCGTAAAGACGTCTCCACAAGGTAAATATTGTGATGGGGCAGGGCTATGGTTAAATGTTCGAAAAGACAATACGCGTTCTTGGTTTTTTCGCTATACGCACCACAATAAGCGCCGTGAAATGGGGCTTGGTCCTGTTACAAAGCTTTCTTTAAAAGAAGCGCGTGAGCTTGCTAGGCATTATAGTGATATTCTTAAAGAAGGTAATGATCCTATTGTTTTTAGAGAGCAGACTATTTTAAAACAGCAAAGCAATATCTTTCAAGAAGTTGCGCAAGCGGCTTTTGAAAGCAAAAAAGCAGAGCTGAAAAATGAAGGAAAAAATGGTCGTTGGTTTTCTCCACTAGAGTTGCATGTTATTCCACATATAGGCAAATTATCTATAGAAAAATTGACAGCCAATATCATTCGCAATGTTCTTGCTCCTCTTTGGCATGAAAAAGCAGATACAGCGCGAAAAGCACTGAATCGTATCAATATTTGCTTGAAATATGCTGCTGCTCTTGGCTTGGATGTTGACCTACAGGCTTGTATGAAAGCACGTGCTCTTTTAGGAAAGTCACGTGCGACAACGACGAATATTCCTGCTATGCCTTGGCAAGAACTTCCAGCTTTTTATCAAAACTTAGAGGATAAGATCCTTTCAAATTTAGCATTAAAATTACTGATTTTGACAGGTGCTCGATCATATCCATTGCGCTATTTGCGTCTTGAGCAGATTGATAAAAATATATGGACCATACCCAAAGAAAATATGAAAGGTATTGTAGGAAAAGTTTTAGACTTTCGTGTGCCACTGAGTAATGAAGCTATGAAAGTCATTGAAAAAACTCTGCCTTTTGAAAAAAAGGGCTTTCTATTTGCAGGGCTTAAAGGCAAACCAATTTCTGATGCAACGCTTTCTAAATTCATGAAAGACAAAGGCTTTGATTATAGACCTCATGGTTTTAGATCGAGTCTTCGTGACTGGATAGCGGAGACAACATCAACACCATTTGAAATTGCAGAATCTGTTCTTGCGCATTCAGTTGGTAATTCAGTGACAAAAGCTTACATGCGAACAGATTTCTTAGAGCAACGGCGTGTTCTTTTGGAGCAATGGGCGTCTTTTATATCAATGACGACTTGACAATATAGCACGAACGTGTCTATTGTCGAATCAGGTGCCTAAGAAACACCTTAGACATGTAGCGGATGGATTGCCGAAACAATCGTTTTTCCGTGTATTAAAGGCTTTGACTCATTATATGTTACACGCATATAATGATCTTGTCGGGTGTAGCTATGTTATACAATACTCTTATGGGGAAGACATAGCGACGGACTACATGCCGTGTTTCTTAGCACCCGGCATTCCTTTGGAGTGTCAATAAGAAACGTCTAATTACATGTAGGAGTTATCATGAATACTTTTATGGAAACTATGGGAAGCACTGCTAATAATAGTGCAGCCGTTCAGACTATGTCCAGTCGTGAAATTGCTGAGTTATGTGGAAAACAACATAGCAATGTTATGCGTGATATAAGAAATATGTTAACTGAATTAGGAGAGAAAAGAGGTGAATTCAAATTTGAAGCCACCTATTTAGACAAACAAGGTAAAGCCAAAAATTGTTATCATCTTCCCAAACGCGAATGTTTAATCCTTGTCTCAGGTTACAGCACTGCTTTACGAGCTAAAATCATAGATCGTTGGCAAGCACTGGAAGCACAAGTGGCAACATCTCAGATTGACTACTCAAGTCCTCAAGCAATGATTGGTTTCTTGAATCACTTACAAAGCCAAATTGAGCAGAAAGATCACGTGATTGCTGAGTTAGAACCCAAAGCAAAAGCACTTGATGGTTTAAAACGCTCTGATGGTCTGTTTGGTTTGATTGAAGCCGCAAAGATGCTTGAAGTACGACCAAAAGATTTAACCGATTATTTGCGTAAACATGATTGGGTCTATCGAAGGGTTCCGGGGGCTCCTTTGTTACCCTATCAGGATAAGATCAAGAAAGGTTTGATGGATTGCCCTGCTATTACTATTCAAAGACCCGATGGTACAGAAAAGGTGCTTCCTTCCACGAAAATCACATCCAGAGGATTAGCTTGCTTGAGAGAACAAATCCATGGGGGGGTGCAATGAAGGTAGATACCA
>NZ_JBTTDI010000013.1:0-30044 GCF_055796185.1 Bartonella sp. P12B
ATAGTTTCAATTTCACAACCCGCCTCATACCCCAAACAAGATCACTGGCATGAGCTGGCCTACCGTCGCTAAACTTCAAATCATCATGCAAATGAAAAGTAATCACTGTTCTCTGATCATCACTTGAAACATCCCAACTCTTCGCCAAAGAAGGAACCATTTTAGTAGCGTCATCTTTAGCAGAAACAACTAAATTATCACAAATATTGTTAACCACTTCAATTCCATAACGATCATTGAGTTGCGCAGGATCAAAGTTACTTATTGGATCAAGATTCCAACCCATCACAAGTGTATCAGCAGGGGTTTTCGCTGCAACATGGTGTACAAACATCCCCAATGCAATAATAGAAGCAACAAAAGAACTGCTCCTCCTCAATATTTTCCCTTTCAAGTTCATAGACTTTTCCTTTTTAAATTTATTGTATAAATTCCCTATGCAGCAATAACCTGCAAAAATAATATAACCATGCTTAGAAAACGCACCTCCTAGAGGCAAAATAACAAAATCCTCAATATCAGTAACCACTTACCAACCATTTTCCCCTTTGAAAAGAGATGGAGGTTAAACAAAATAGGCAACGGAAACAATCTGATTAAAAGAGAGGGATCATGCAAACAGCACCCATTAGTGACAGCACGAAACTTACAATTCAGAGCATATTAGGAAAAAATTCCTCTTTACTTCATCAAATAGATTTTTTCTTCAAATTTCTTTTTGCAATTTCCTAAAAAGCGCCACTCAAATTGCTTCAAAAACCTCATAAAATTTGATATTTTAATGATCCTAGAGAAATTGTAAGCGCCTATCACACCCCTTTTCACCCCTTCTTCAGGAAAAAATTTAAGTATTTTATAACTCTGATATCAAATAACAATTCAAAACCTGCACCTTATTATCATCATTTTTTAAGGCAACAATGGCAAATCTGAAGGATGAAAAACTTGTCACTTTCACCATCGATCCGAACAGAACAATTTTTTATCAAAACATTTTATAATCCCCCTACTTCTTCAGAGATATGAAATTTCACTCCATTTGTTACCTTTGTCTTTTGCAGCAAACAAATTAATTACTTCTCTATGCAGATTGAAATACCCAATCTTAATATCTATATAAACATATCTTTACCAAGATGGATAGTCTCTTTCTAAAAGCGGATGTTTTGAAATGATATTTTTTACAAAACATCTTCATTTTAGGCACATTGAAAAATTTTTAACGCTATAAAATATTAAGACATTATAAAATTCTTCTGCGAATTTATAAAAAATGAAGTATCCATCAAATTAATGAAAGGAACAATATGAAAGTATTGAGAAAAATGCCGACAGAACATGAACGTGTTTCAGAAACCAGTACAAAAGTTACACCAGTCTTACAAGGTGGTGAACTTGAAAAAAAAGTAAAAAGAAACAAAAAAAAGATTTCTTATTTACGATAACGCCCCCATTGTCTTATGCAACGAGAACGCAATATATTTAAGGATGTATCCAATGAATAAAAAGAGAAATCTGTCCGCTTCTTTTCATGCGTTTCTTGGGGGAACATTAGGGTGTGTTGCTATCAAACTGCTTACCATTTCACTCCTTGTTGGCATCGTGCTGAATTTTCTTGGATGGACGCCTCGAAGTCTCGTGCGAACAATAACAGAATTTTTTAAATCTTTATGGAAAACAGGGTTTATAACGCTTACAAACTTCTTCCATATGACCATGATGGGAGCCATTATTGTTGTCCCTATTTTTCTTTTTTTACGCATTTTAAATAAAAAATAAATGCTTCAGTCTTTCCTCTGTGCTAGTCTTTTCGAAAAATCAGACGACATAAAAAGCCTGTACTAATAGCTATAATCACGGCAACAATACCATATAAAAAACTGTGCTTGTGCGCTGCATGAAAAATTGTATAAGCAATATGTGCTTTAACGATTTCAAGAGTCGTAGTCGCACTATCAAGAAACTGCCCATCACGGAAAAGATAAGCACAAGCTTGATAATGTCCAACAGGAGTATTTGCTGGCAACCGAAAATGTGCTGTGAAAAGGGCACCAGAACCAAAATGAACACCTCCGACTTCCTCATGATAAAGGTTTTTAGCTTTTTGCGATTTTATAAGTTCATCACGAAAGATTTTAACTTTCTTCTGATCTTGTTCATCCGTTTGCAGTAACAAATAGGATAATCCTAACCCCAAGCGTTTATAATCTTTAACGTTAGCAATATCATCAATTTCACGCGTTGTGACCATAGAATAAAAGAGAGGAACATTTTTAAAAATAAGAGAATCTGCGTTAACCCACACTCCAGCATTACGTTTCTTTTCCCGCATAACCATAGGCCGAGCTTGCCCCTCCAAGCTTACAATAATATCATAACGATTTTGTCGAGAATATAATGGATCGATATTTTCCAAAACACCAGCAATATAAAGATCACGACCATCGAAATGTGCATCAACCGTAATCCTATTTGTTGTTATAATAATTTGGATAGTTTCATGATTCACTTGATCAACAAATGGAGTGTTTTCCCTAACATGTGCCCACGTAGAAAAAGAGAGCATAAAAAAGCAGTTTGCAACGATGAAGAAAGAAAAGAATCTACCCATTGTTATCTCATCAAAATATCCAGAGAGAAGAGATTATCAGGACGTACAAATAATTGAAAAGCAAGACGCATACATACAATCAACACCAAAAAAGCAAGCGCCATACGTAATTGCTCAGCTTTTAACTTTCGTCCAGCCCGTGTTCCATATTGTGCACCAATACTTCCCCCAAGCATCAGCAAAAAAGCTAAAACAATATCAACAGACTGATTACTCACACTTTGTAAAATGGTAGTAAAAGAAGATACAAACGTAATCTGAAAAAGTGAAGTTCCAATCACCACACTAGTTGGAACACGTAAAAGGTAAATCAGTGCTGGTATCATAAAGAACCCACCACCAATGCCCATAATGGAAGACAACAAGCCAACAATGAGACCAATTGTTAAAACTGGAATGATGCTGACATATATCATTGATGTGCGAAAACGCATTTTTAATGGCAAACGATGGATCCAGTTATGTCTACCAGCAAGACGAACATTGACTTTTTGTGATTTACGTTGGCGCATCATATCGCACCAACTTTCAATAATCATCAAACTTCCCACACTCCCAAGAAGAATCACATAAAGAAACGAAATTATGAGATCTAATTGTCCCATTTTTTTCAAAACAGAAAAAATTTGAGTTCCAAGGATAGAACCAATTCCCCCTCCAACCGCTAAAAGGAGACCAAGTTTAATATCCAAAGTGCGTCTTCTAAAATGTGTAATAGCACCGGTTACAGATGATGCAATCATTTGATTAGCGCCTGTTCCAACAGCAATGGCAGGAGGTATATTATAAAAAATCAATAAGGGTGTAATAAGAAAACCACCACCAATCCCAAAAAGACCTGAAAAAAAACCCGCAACGACTCCCATCCCGATCAAGATCAGCATGTTGAGCGACATTTCAGCAATTGGTAAATAAATACTCACTTACAGAACCTTTAAGATCATTTGAGATTTTTAGACAATTCGAGAGCCCCTCTCTAATAATCCCCTATTTCAATACTCTCTGTTGCGTATTTTAAAAGATGATTTTAAATATCATCTATGATTTTGCAAAATTATGAATGAGAAAAAAACCTTACATCAATGCTACTAAATCATAAAATTAAAAAAAGCTCCTCTTGAAAATCTGTAAAAGCAGATCGTTATCGCTGCCATGAATGCAATGATTAAAAAACAAGGAAGAATTTTTTTTACAAGATAACGTAAAAAAGAAAAATGCTTTTCAGACTCTGCCTTTAAGGAAAGAGACAATTCATTTTCATTGCTACGACCAAATTCTTGAACATAAGAACATCTTTCCTCTATTTCAGAACGCCCCACAAGCTTCTCAGTCTCTTTGAAGGAAGGTTTTATGAGATCTGTTGGCAAAGAGCTTTTATTTTCTTTTTGCAACAAGTTTTTAACATTTTTCTGGCCTTGGGTTGTACATTCTTGCCCTGAAAAGTTCAGTGCTTCTTGAAGCAATAAACGCTCTTGTTTTTCCTCACATGTCATATCAGCAAGTTTCTGCACAACAGAATCGAGCGACTTTGAACGAGACATATGTTGTTTTATCACTGCTCCTTCTAGATTTCTCTTTTCGTTTTGCAAATTCTGAACAAGCGATTTAATCTCCTCCAAATACTCAAAAAGCTTTTTTTCTCTTTGGCGACGAATATAGTGCTCAGCCAAAATTGCTCGACTGATGTCATCCAAATAAGATTTAAAATGCTCTTCTAAAGAATTTTGCGATACCAAAGGACGCGGTAAATGTTTCCTCTGCATTTGTGCATAAACAGAGCGTAATTTTTTAGCAATGTCCGACATTGTTATTTCAGTAAATGTATCCTCCCTCTCTTTTTGCTCCACAACAAAAAAGGAAGGATTATCTTGCTTAGCCTGCTTTATAGTCTGACTCTTCCTCTTCAAAAACGCTACCCCTCATTATATTGTCAAATGCTACGTCTCACTAATTTTCTGTAAAGAATCGTATAGATAATTGAAAATAGTGCTCTATTTTAGTAAATAGAGCTTTAACAATTTCTCAAAATACTTATGAGTGGTCTTTGATTTTAGTACTTTCAAGATTTAAATTGAAAAGTCATTTCTCCATTTTTGTTTTTTTCACTCTTTTTCCACTGCATTAAAGTCCTATGACTTATTGTAAACAGTGTATAGGGAACTTAAAAGGATCTCTTCATTTTTGTTGCTCTAATACTATTTACTATTCCGTATCTTTTTTATTTTAAATTCTTTTAAAACTATGATGAGAATATCCATTAAAAATGAACAGACTTTTTGTTCAAGCGAAGATAACAATTATTAAGGCATACAAAAATAAAAGAACAATGATAAACAGAAAATTTAAGAAAAATCATATAATGATTGCGTAAGATTCCATCCTAAAAAATTTGGTTCCTTATGAAGATTACTATAAACTTGTAATCATACAAACGAAGAGGATTACTATGAAAATAATTGTCGCTGTCAAACGTGTTGTTGATTATAACATTAAGATACGCGTCAAACGCGATGGTACAGGTGTTGATCTCTCCCATGTAAAAATGTCTATGAACCCTTTTGACGAAATCGCCGTGGAAGAAGCAATTCGTCAAAAAGAAGCTGGGAAAATTTCAGAAGTTGTTCTTGTTTCAATTGGACCAGAAGCCGCACAAGAAACTTTGCGAACAGGACTTGCAATGGGTGCCGATCGAGCACTTCTTGTAACAACAGAAAAAACACTTGAACCCTTAACAATTGCTAAGATTCTTAAGGCTATTGTTCATGAAGAAAAAGCAGATATGGTTTTCTTAGGAAAACAAGCTATTGACGACGATAACAACCAAACTGGACAAATGCTTGCAGCTCTTCTTGGTTGGGGACAAGCAACTTTTGCCTCACATTTAGCCATAGAAAACGGTCACGCAACAGTCATCCGCGAAATAGATAATGGTACACAAACTATTCGCCTCCCTCTTCCTATAGTTATGACCGCTGATCTGCGCTTAAACGAACCGCGTTACACTTCTCTGCCCAATATCATGAAAGCAAAAAAGAAACCTATGGAACAAAAAACACTTGCTGATCTTGGCATAGACACGCGAGCGCGCTTAACGATTCTTAGCGTTGAAGAGCCGAAACCCCGTCAATCTGGTGTCAAAATAGCTAGTGTCGCAGAACTTATAAATGCACTAAAACAAAAAAAATGCATTTAATATTCTAGAAACAAACGATCAAAAGTATAATACTGTATAAAAAGGTAAAAACGTATGGCAATTCTTTTATTAGCCGAACAAAAGATAGAGGAAACAGCAAAAGCACTCACCGCAGCTTGTGCAATCAACGATGAGATTGATATTTTAGTTTGTGGAACGAACGTTCAAGCAATCGCCGAAAACAGTTCTAAACTTTCTGGTGTACGGCAAATTCTTGTTGCTGAAGCTGATTATTTAGCACATCATCTGGCGGAACCTATGGCAAATACAATTGTCAAACTTGCAAATGACTATGATGTGATCATGGCTGTCTCTAGCAGCATCGGCAAAAATGTCATGCCACGTGTAGCTGCTCTTCTTGATCTTATGCAAATTTCAGACATTGTTGCTGTTCTTGCACCAGATACCTTTAAACGACCAATTTATGCAGGAAATGCTCTCGAAACTGTACGCAGCAATGATCGTAAAAAGGTGATAACAGTTCGTACAGCCGCCTTCCCTCCAAGCGCTTTTCAAAATAACACGGCTCCCATTAAAACAATAACACCAGCTCCTAATCCAAACCTTTCATCTTTCATAAAAGCAGAAACCAATAAAAGTGATCGTCCTGATCTTACCTCAGCACGTGTTATTATATCAGGTGGACGTGGTCTTGGATCACAAGAACAATTTATGGAACTCCTTCTCCCTCTTGCAAACAAGTTAGATGCAGCTTTAGGTGCTAGCCGTGCAGCGGTTGATGCTGGCTATGCCCCTAATGATTGGCAAATTGGACAAACAGGCAAAGTTGTTGCTCCTGAACTCTATATCGCTGTCGGGATTTCCGGCGCAATCCAGCATTTAGCTGGCATAATGGATGCACAAATTATTGTAGCCATCAATAAAGATGCAGAAGCCCCCATCATGCAAATCGCTGATTATGCCGTTGTAGGCGATCTTCATCACATTATTCCTGAGTTTGAGAAAGCTTTATAAGTCATGAATGCATCTTTGCATCAGCAACGTGAAAGTATGGAATTTGACATAGTAATTGTCGGAGCAGGACCTGCAGGACTTTCCGCAGCAATTCGTCTAAAACAAATTAATCCCGAACTTTCTGTCACAATCGTGGAAAAGGGGAGCGAAGTTGGTGCTCATATTTTATCTGGAGCAGTTGTTGATCCCATAGGCATTGATACACTCCTGCCAGAATGGAGAAATGAACACGACCATCCCTTCAATACACCTGTCACCAGCGATCAGTTTTTTTTTCTAAAGCCAAAACACGCCACACTATTTCCCAATATTTTTCACCCTAAAGCCTTATCAAATAGCGGATGCTATATTGTTTCACTCGGCAATGTTTGTCGGTGGCTAAGCAAAAAAGCTGAAGCACTCGGCGTTGAAATCTATCCTGGTTTTGCCGTATCTGAAACAATTCAGAACGATAAGGGAGCCATCATTGGTGTTCTCACAGGTGATATGGGCATTAATAAAGACGGAACGCTTGGAAAAAATTATATGCCTGGAATGACTTTATTGGCAAAATATACTTTAATTGCAGAAGGAGCACATGGCTCAATTGCTAAACAACTGATACAAAAATTTGATCTTAGTAAAAACCGTGAACCACAGAAATTTGGGCTTGGACTCAAAGAGCTCTGGGAAGTTGATCCGCAAAAACACAAGTCTGGTTTAGTTCAACATTTCGTAGGTTGGCCCTTAGACAATAATACCGGAGGCGGAGGTTTTCTTTATCATCAGGAAAACAATTTAATTTCTGTGGGCTTTGTTGTCCACTTAGATTATAAAAATCCTTATCTCTCTCCCTTTGAAGAATTTCAACGTTTTAAAACACATCCCAAACTCTATGAAATCTTCCAAGGTGCAAAACGCCTTTCCTATGGTGCACGTGTCATTAGTGAAGGTGGTTGGCAATCTGTTCCAAAACTCACATTTCCTGGAGGAGCACTTATTGGTTGCTCTGCTGGTTTTGTTAATGTTCCTCGTATCAAAGGCTCACACAATGCTATCTTATCTGGCATATTAACAGCCGATAAAATTGCTGCAGCTCTCGCACAAAGTCGCTCCCACGATGAAGTCAAAGAAATCGAAGAACATTGGCGAAAAGGTCCCATTGGTAAAGACCTTTATAAAGTACGCAACGCCAAACCACTTTGGGCAAAATATGGCACAAAATACGGGATTAAGCTTGCTGGCTTTGATATGTGGTGGCAACAGCTTTTTGGCTTTTCTTTATTTAAAACACTCTCTCACGGAAAAGCAGATTATGCATGTCTTGAACCAGCAAAAAATTTTAAACCCATTGCTTATCCAAAACCAGATGGTGTAATCACCTTTGATCGCCTTTCCAGTGTTGCACTTTCCAATACGCATCATGAAGAAAATCAACCATGCCATTTAAAAATATCCTCATTAGAGGAACAAAAAAACTCTGAATATGCAATTTATGCAGGACCTTCTACTCGCTATTGCCCTGCCGCTGTCTACGAATGGCTAAACCACCATGATCAGATAACTTATGTTATCAATGCTTCAAATTGCATACATTGTAAAACCTGCGATCTCAAAGATCCCAACCAAAATATTAATTGGACTTGTCCGCAAGGCAATGAGGGTCCACTTTATCTGAATATGTAATCATTGTTCATTCCACCAAAATGAGAACGTAAAAAGACACACTCAACAAGAGTGTTTCCTCTCAAACCAGAGCCTCTTCTGAATCCTTGTAAACACGCATTCTTTCACGATGCAAAACCTGTTCTATCACCCCTCTCGCAAAAAATACCTTTAACCACCGCAACTTGTTCATCAGAAAAATCTATAACATACTGTTTTAAAATGATTTTTATCTATAAAAACAAAATAATGAGAATAAAAACTTTGACCGTTATGCTATAAAGATGTAAACTCTCACCCTTCTCTACCCTTTCTTTCTTATTTAGCTTCACGTCCCTTCAAAAGCTCCTCAGCAATCTCTTTGAGATAAATGAAGATTGCGCAACACTTCATGCTTTTACTTCTCATTCTTTCTCTCATGAAGAAAACAACATACCAACATTATACAGGCCCTTTTACAAACTTTATAAAAGATGCCTAAAGTCCTCCTCTCTGCCCTTCTCTATAAAGAATAGAACGAAAGATTCACGAAGCGTAACCATCTTTTACATTTATGGAAGTAAAAGCCAACACGACCATTCGATTTGTGCACTTAAAATGTTGCGCTTATTCTTACACAATTAAGTTGATTGATAAGAAGCATATTTTCCACCTTTTTAAACATTTGCTTATCGATATGTGGATTCTTTTTATAACGCACAAGCAAATATTTTTTATTCATGCTTAAGAAGGGTTAAAATAAAAAAACTTTCTGACTTCAATGTTCTCATTCAAGTTGAAAATAATGAATTATCTTCATAAACCAACTTATGACTTTAGAAAAAGTCCTGAAGATCAATCTTCTTACTCTTAAAATATCCATAGTAGACAATTTGGTAGAGCACGTCCAGATGATTCTCAACAAATGCACCAATATTTTTCTCATTGAGTTCAAAAAATATAAATCCAACATTTTAATGAGGAAACGAAGTCTTCATTTTTTGCAAAGTAGTTTCAAGAGCTGTTATTAAAGCGTTTTTCCCCCCTTGGAGAGAAAAACAGTTCGACAAAAGTTCATTTGTTCCTCCCTTTGTTGAAAACTCTTTCTCAAGAAGTGCAAAATCAAGAGAGTCAAGACCATCTGTTGCTATAATTTTACGCATTTCATCGGTAAGGTTTACAAACATCATAGCAAGAAAATCCGCTGCTTGCTCTTTCTTGATCCCTTGTGTTATAAACCATTGATATGCTGTTTCTATAAAATTAAAGTAAACCCCCATGAGTGAACCAGCTGTCATGAAAAGATTAAACTGCTCTTCTGCATCCAACACCAATGTTCCCCCCAACGCATCAAATAAACGACGTAAAAAGGGATGATCAGGATAAATCGGCGTCAAATTTTTACATTCTGCGACAAAAGGAAGTGGAACAGCACGGTAAACCTTATGATTGATCCACTCTTCAACGTGTGCTGCTTTTGCCATAGCAAGGACGGAAACAACAAGCTGTTCACAACGAAAATGAAGAGAGCTTAAAACCTCTTCGGCAACTTGGTTAGGCAAACAAAGAAAAACACAATCACTCATATCTAGCAGTGCTTGATTATTTTCAGCAATAATAACCTTATCATACTTAGACGAAAGACGCTCTGCAATTTGCGTATTGCGAGGTGAAATGATAACAGAAGGGACATCAAAAGCGCTTTTCATTAAGCCATCAATCATTGAAGCGCTAATTTTACCTGTTCCCAAAAAACCAATTTTCATTTCTATTCCTTGCTTTTATCATGCTAAAGGACGATTATCGACAGCTCATAGGTTTTAACGAATTAACTTACATAAACAGTAATTGAAGAAGCAACACATAACATAGCAAGAATAACCAATCCTAAATAAACTTTAGGTTTATCAAAGAGAACCGCAAAAGCGGAAAACCAACCAATGATAGCAGCCGCTAGTGCAAATAAAAAACCTGGTTTACTCATAAGGACAATATGCATTGCCATTAAACCACCAATAATCAGTGCTCCAAAAATAATCAATAAACCCGTTGCAAATTTTTCATAATCGTCCATATTTTACTCCTTATAACACTCAAATTGTGACGTACTTTCCTAATCCATCCGTCTATAAAAACGAAATGCTTCCCATTTACCATGATTAAAACGATAGAGGAACTTTTATTTATCAGATGTAAAAAATGCAGGAATATGCCGCGGAAAACGCCACGGTAAAATCGCAATGAGATCAAAGCGTACACATAAAAAAGCATGATCTTTTTGTCGTGCTAGCCAAATATCAGCTGCTGCCTCAATACGCCTCTCGTTCATTCGAGAAACCGCCGCCATTGCTTCAGCTAAGGTTGAACGTGCTTTGACCTCAACGATTAAAACAAGATTTCCACGCCGTGCGATTAAATCAATTTCACCACACTTTGTTTTAAAACGCATTTCAGCAATATGAAATCCTTTGAATCGTAACCACCAAGCCGCCCTTTTTTCTGCACGAATACCTCGATAAAAAGACTTTTGTCTGCGCTCTTTTTGCATAAGCTTATGCATCCTTCAAAAAAATCAACCGTTGGAAAAGTTCTTGCTTTTTTAAGCCAGTTTTCTTAGCCGCCAAAGAGGACGCTTGAGCTGCAGAATGTGTACGTGCAAATTCTAATAACATTTCATCAATTTCTTGATTACTCATCACTTTCAAAGAGGAAAGAGCCGCCCCGATAAGCACAACAATTTCCCCACGAATATGAGCCTGTTGCCTGTAAATTTCCAACAAATTAGCTAAATTGGAAACATCTATTGTTTCGAACTTTTTTGTTAATTCACGACAGATTGCCGCAGGGCGATCAGCCGAAAAAACAGAAACCATATCCTGTAAAGTCTCAACAAGACGATGCGGAGATTCATAAAAAACTAAAGTCGCAGGGATAGTTTTCAATTGTTCCAAGCGCTTTTGACGCTGAGTCTTTCGCGCACTTAAAAAACCTGCAAAGAAAAAGCTATCGGTAGGAAGCCCCGTCGCAACAAGAGCGGCTAAAAGAGCTGAAGCACCAGGGATCGGAATAATTTTGTAACCAACTTTGCGTGCTTCTTCTACCAGTCGAAATCCAGGATCAGAAATAAGTGGTGTGCCAGCATCTGATACAAGTGCCACGCTTTTATTTTCTGCCAAAATTGCTAATAACTTCTGCCCTGCCTTTTGTGCATTGTGTTCGTGATAAAGAAATGGGGTTTTCTGAATACCATAGCGTTCCAATAAAACACGCGTTACTCGTGTATCCTCACACGCTAGAATATCAACACCTGTCAGAACTTGCAAAGCACGAAGAGTAATATCTGCTAAATTTCCGATAGGGGTTGATACGAGATAAAGTGCTGGTTCTATGACAGGCGCACAAAAAGCATGGCTACCTATAAAATATGTTTTTTCACACATACTCTTCTTTCACCATCAAAAAACCTTTCTTCATCAACTCTTACCAAACCCCTTACCCGTGCGCATCATCTATTTCTGCTTCTGCCAATTTTGTTGTCACCACCAAAGAATAAACCGCTCGAATAAGCGCTTGCCATAATAAAATGATATGCGTCAATACTACAATTTTCTCAGTGTCATAACGCATTTTCAATTATCATTACACTTCCAATAGGATGAATTCACAGCGTACCAATCCCACATCAGTCCCTATAATTTTGTAGAAACCTTTTCTTCAAAAACCGAAACAAAACTTTATTCATTTCTGTATCTTAAGGTTATCCAGCCTTTTAAAGAGCTAAATTTTCCAAATGACTTTTATAGCCCGTATTTTTAAAATCAGCTCCCCTTTATCGATGTCAAAACCGTCGGTCTAAGCAAATATGAATCGCTCCTTCTCAACAACAATTTTCTGCGTTATTTTGAATAAACATGACTCTTTAGCAACGCAACACCTCCTGTTGCACAATGTTCTCCGCAACTTATACAATAGCATAACCAATATCCAAAACTTCATAATGAAAAAGACGTTTTTATACCTACATCAAACTCTTTAACCAATCGTCCCCTCCTCCAACAAAAGCAACAAATAACTTATGTTGATAAAAAGATATTACTAGACTGAACATATTATCACCCATTGTACGATAAGCTTTTTCGTTTATTTCACATCTGTAAGCTTTAACACCCCAATAAAAAATCCATGTCTTAATAATTCCTGATGTTTTTAACTATGTATTTTAACAATCCGTCTGAGAAAAACGTGAATTTACAAAAATCTATTTTTTATTTGATTAGCAATCGCACGATAAAGCTTAGCATGCTCCTCATCAGGCTTAGCAACAAAGATTGGCACACCGTCATCTGAAGAAGAACGTAAAGCTGCATCAAGCGGCACTTCCGCTAAGAAAGACATCCCTCGTCGTTCCGCTTCTGCTCGCGTACCACCATAACCAAAAATATCGTAACGTTTTCGCGTATCAGGAGCAATAAAATAGCTCATATTCTCAATGAGCCCTAAAATGGGAACATTGACTTTCATGAACATTTCTATCGCTTTACGCGCATCAACCAAAGCAAGATCCTGTGGAGTAGAAACAATCAATGCACCCGTCAACTGCACTTGTTGAGCAAGGGTCAATTGTGCATCGCCTGTCCCTGGAGGCATATCAACGACTAAAACATCAAGAGGTCTCCATAAAACATCTCTGAGCAATTGTGTTACAGCCGCCATTACCATGGGACCACGCCATACTACTGGCTTTTCCTCCTCAATCAAAAAGCCCATCGACATCAATTTAAGTCCGAATTTTTCAAGAGGTTGAAGTTTTTTCTCATCAATGAGTTGTGGTTTTTGATTAACGAGCCCTGTTAAACGTGGCAAAGATGGACCATAGATATCCGCATCCATCACCCCTGTTTTGAAACCAGAAGCTTGTAAAGCAAGAGCGATATTGATTGCCATTGTAGATTTGCCAACCCCCCCCTTTCCAGAAGCAACGGCAACCACATGCCGAACACCTTCTACCGGCATTTTTACAGGCAATGCATGTGTTTTACGTTTTGGCATAGAAAAAACTGTATCTCGCTGCTTCGGAGAAGATGTCATTGGTTTTTTTTCTGCCGTAAGTGTGACAACAACAGATTCAACCCCATCCATAACACATACCACCTCTTCAGCAGCACGACGCAACGACTCCCATTCTTGCACACGTCCATCTGGAACTGTAATGGAAAAGAAAACTTTTCCATGAGCAATCAATATTTCTGAAAGAAGCCCCGATGATACAATATCACTCTCAAAATCCGGTCCTTTTATTTGACATAATGCATTGCGAATAGCTTCGCTTGTAATAGGACTCACATTCTTTCCTCTCGATAAAAACTCCAAAAAATAGAGCAATAAGGGCGAAAAAACTCTAACTTAACCACCTAAAACTTTCCACTTTATCAGAATTGTAAAATACAAATATCTTATACCATATCTCTTGTAAAAAACGAAACAAACCTCAAATAAAAGTCTCGAGCATAAAATCCTATTAATCAGAGTTTTTCCGATCATTTTACGTATATTTAAAAAACTTAAAAAAACAAAATTGAGCGAAATTCTTAATGTGAAACAGAGCCTTTATCAAATTATACAATTTTAATGAACACTTTTAATACTTACTAATCATGCAAAGAAAATAGCTATAAACTTGACCATTGAAATCAGTAATTATTTTTCTTAACTTTTTTGAAAGTGTTACAAACAAAAGACCTCTATAGCACGGAGTTTTTTGTATTTTTTTAAGAGAGAGAAAAATAATCTGAGATTGACTTTTTTTATATTTTTCCTTATTGGAAATAATGATCGTATGATAGAATATAAAATTATTCATCTAGCGTATGAATTTGCCCATAGAATTAAGAAGGGCCGCACTCCGCGGTATTTAAATAAATGAAACGTACTTACCAACCATCTAAACTGGTCCGTAAACGCCGCCATGGGTTTCGTGCACGTATGGCAACGGCTAGTGGGCGTAAAGTTATCGCCGCAAGGCGTGCTCGTGGACGTAAGCGGTTATCCGCTTAAATGTTTAATTTAACCATTTACATTTTTGCAATAATTGAAGTGTTCGTCATTTCTTCATTGTGAAGTTTTTGTTATAAATCCCGATGCCTGCATTTGCAGGCATTTAGTGAGGTTGCGAAGCGTTCTTTTATGAAAAAAAAACATCCCTGCCGTATTCGCAAGAGAGCGGATTTTTTAGCAGTACGCACAGGAGAAAAGCGACGGGGTCCTTTATTTTTGCTGGAAGTTAAATCTCATGAACAAACAGCAGAAATAAAATCTCCTCCTGTTGCGCGTGTGGGTTTTACAGTTACACGTAAAAATGGCAATGCTGTTAAGCGTAATCGTATCAAAAGACGTCTCCGTGAAGCAGTACGAGTTGGGCTTATAAACAATATGGAAGCAGGAACAGACTATGTCATTGTAGCACGTCCTGATGTGCTTCATGCCCCTTTTAAATCTCTAATTAGCGAACTAAATCGACGAATAAAACCAAAAACAAGACACCAGCAACGGCAACAGGGTAGTACAAATGGAATATAACCGCAATTTCTTTATCGCCATTGGATTGTCTTTCGTTGTGCTTGTCGCATGGCAGTTTCTTCATGTAATTCCTAAACAGGCTGAATTACAAAAACAAAAAGCAATTGCACAGCAATTATCAAAACAACAATCAGTGCTTTCCACTCCTACGACAGATTTTTCTGATGCTTCACCAACGCAGGGATCATTATCTATCATTAATCATAAAATGACTCCTGAACTGCGAAATGCTGTATTAGCTAAAACAAATCGCATTGCCATCAAAACTGGAGAACTTGAAGGTTCTATTAATCTTGTTGGTGCACAATTCGATGATCTTCACCTCAAAAAATATCGTCTGACAGTAGACAACAAATCACCGGAAATCGCTTTATTGAATCCTAAAGGATTCACAACGACCTACCTTGCTGAATTTGGTTTTACAAGTTCATCTTTGCCAGTAAAGGCCTTGCCACAATCTGATACACAATGGCAAATAGAGGGTGACAATACAATGCTGACCCCTTCAACACCCATCACGCTAATTTATAATAATGGACAGGGTCAAATTTTCCGTCGTATTCTTTCTGTTGATGACCACTATATGTTTACCATTGAGGACTCTATCAGCAATGAAACAGATAAACCAATATATCTCTCATCTTATGCCCGCGTTGCACGTGCAGCTCCACCAGAACATACAAATGCTACATATTTGCTTCATGAAGGTATGATAGCTATTGCTGGTGATTCACTCAAAACTGAGAAATACAAAAAATTAGCAGAACTTGATCCAAATCCTGATAATGGTCAAAAAAGTATGACTTTTTCTAAAGTAACAGGAGGTTGGATTGGTATTACCGATAAATATTGGGCTGTAGCAGTTATTCCTCCACAAGATAAAGAATATACAAGCCGCTTTATTTATTTTGATCGCTTACAAACACATTATCAGTCCGACTTATTAGGATCTCTCTTAACGATTGCTCCAAAGGAAACAAAAACCGTTACAAATCGTCTGTTTGCTGGTGCAAAACAAGTTGAAATCATTAATCACTATCAAAATGATCTGAAAATTAAGAAGTTTGCTCTCTTAATTGATTGGGGTTGGTTTGATTTCATCACCAAGCCAATGTTTTCACTCATTGATGTTCTTTATAAACAAACAGGAAATTTTGGTATTGCCATTCTTCTTGTCACGGTACTCCTTAAAACGCTTCTTTTCCCACTGGCAAATAAGTCCTATAAATCTATGGCACGTATGAAGCTCATACAACCGCTGTTGCTGGAAATAAAAGAAAAATATCCAAATGACCGTACTAAACAACAACAAGCAATAATAGAACTGTATAAAACCGAGAAAATTAATCCTCTGGCAGGATGTTGGCCAATGTTGGTTCAATTTCCAATATTCTTTGCTCTTTATAAAGTCCTCTATATTACAATTGAAATGCGACATGCACCTTTCTTTGGTTGGATTAAAGATTTAGCAGCGCCCGATCCGACTTCTCTTTTTAACCTATTTGGCTTCTTGCCATACGCAGCTCCAACATTTCTTATGATTGGTGCATGGCCTTTGATCATGGGAATAACAATGTTTCTACAAATGCGTATGAATCCAGCTCCTCAAGATCAAACACAAGCTATGATCTTCACATGGATGCCTGTCATATTTACCTTTATGCTGGCTTCTTTCCCTGTTGGTCTTGTCATCTATTGGGCATGGAATAATATATTGTCGATTATTCAGCAAGGCATCATGATGAAACGTCAAGGAGCTAAAATTGAGCTTCTTGATAATCTTAAAGCTCTCTGGCGAAAATCTCCTAAAAAAGAAATACATGAATGATAAAATGTTCTTCTCTTTCTGGAATTTTTTCTTGCAATTGGATTTTTATTCGTGGTGTACCAAAAATACATTTTCTGCCACCAGAAGGCCCCCCAGAAATTGCATTTGCAGGACGTTCTAACGTTGGAAAATCTTCTCTCATTAACGCACTTGTTCAACAAAAAGGCTTAGCACGTACCTCAAACACACCAGGACGTACACAAGAACTTAATTATTTTGTACCTGATGGTTTCAGTGGTCAACCAGGAGATCTTCCCCCTTTTGCTCTCGTAGATATGCCAGGTTATGGTTTTGCCAAAGCTCCTAAAAATCTCGTTGATGCATGGACACATCTGATTTTTAGCTATTTACGGGGGCGCACAACACTGAAACGTGTTTATATTTTGATTGATTCACGCCATGGAATTAAAAAGAATGATGCAGAAGTTCTAGACCTCCTCGATAAAGCAGCCGTTTCGTATCAGATTGTTTTAACCAAAAGTGATAAAATAAAATCGGATATCCTTGAAAAATTAACAATAACCACAAAAACACAGCTTCTCAAACGTCCCGCAGCCTTTCCTGAACTTCTTGTAACATCTTCAGAAAAAGCACTCGGTTTGGAAGAATTGCGTACTGCCATTTTACAAACGATCGCAGTGTAATCTTTTTGTCCTTAAGACTTTATTAAACATAATTACTAGCTTCTGCTAATAACCTTGTACTTCTCATAAAGTGTCTTTATAAAAATTTCCGTTACTTGAAAGAATTCTCATCAACTCTATTTGATAACATAGATCATGCTGACACTTTTTCACTCTCCTTTATCCTCTGCTTCCCGTTTCATACGCCTCATTCTTGGAGAATATGGTATAGCTACTCAACTCATTGAGGAACATGAGTGGGCCAGAAGACATGAATTTCTTGCCCTAAATCCAGCTGGTCATGTCCCCGTTCTTCTTGACGAACACGAAGTTCCAGTATCAGGAGCTATTGTTATCTGTGAATATTTAGATGAAACACATGGAAGTTTACGACAAGAGAATAAATTCTTTCCGGAAAATCCTTTAGGTCGTGCGGAAGTACGCCGTCTCAATGATTGGTTTTTAAATAAATTTGAAACTGAAGCTACGCGTCATATTGTAAGAGAACGAATCTATAAACGCGAAATGCCGCTCACCCTTGGCGGTGGTGCTCCCAATTCACAAATCTTACGCAATGCCCGCGCCAATATTCTACCCCATATGAACTATCTCAATTGGCTTTGTGCTTCTCGTGACTGGTTAGTCGGTTCCGAATTATCCTATGCCGATTTAGCAGCAGCAGCGTCTGTTTCTGTGCTTGATTTTCTAGGAGAAATTGACTGGGAACAATCTCCTGCCACCAAGGACTGGTATATGCGAATTAAATCGCGACCTTCTTTCCGTTCTCTTTTAACAGATCGCATTCGAGGAATTGTAGCAAGCCCTCATTATACAGATCTTGATTTTTAAGCATTTTTCCTAGCAAATCAAAGTAATCTTTAATATCATACAGAATAAACCTCTACACCAATAAAATCTTATGCAATTTTATAGAACATATAATGCAAAATTGATTTATAATTTTACACCAGAAATGAAATCCTAAATACAAGAACCTTCTTTCATTCTAGCCCTATTCTATGATGAATCAAAAGAGGGTTCTTCTACAATAGAGAGCGTATGAATAAAAATCATTTAGGAAAGAATTTAAAATACTTTATAAATCTGAATCCTCTTAATGCAAAAGCTATAGCAATATCGGATGTGAATAAAAAGAATAATGCTGCTAATTTGTTTCCTATCAGCTACAGTTAACAAGCTCACTCTATAATATCACATTAACAAAAACATTTCTCATCATGTCCTTTGTATAAATTGCTAATCCTCCCTGCCCATAACTAAAGAAGCAAAATTTTCTCTTATAAGGAAAAGAAACGTTGGAAAGAAAGAGAGAATTTGCCTATACTACAAGAAGTAAAGTTGTCATGAGGAGAAGCACATGCGCCTTACAGTTGTTGGTGCTAATGGAAGAATGGGACGAGAGCTTATTGCAGCCATCCAGCGGAGGAAAGATGTAGAACTTTATGCCGTGCTTGTGCGTAAAGGATCGCCTTTTGTAAATAAAGATGCCAATACACTGACTGGTTCAGATACCCTTGGTGTTCGTATCACTGATGATCCCGAAAGCGCTTTTTCTAACACAGAAGGTATTTTAGATTTCTCACAGCCACAAGCTAGTCTTCTTTATGCCAACTATGCTGCTCAAAAAGGTGTTGTGCATATTATTGGCACAACGGGATTTAGTAAAACAGAAGAAGTACAAATTGCAAATTTTGCAAAATATACGACTATTGTAAAATCTGGAAATATGAGTCTTGGTGTTAATCTTCTAGCAAACCTTGTAAAAAGAGCGGCAAAAGCACTAGAATCTGATGATTTTGATATTGAAATTTATGAAATGCATCACGCAAGAAAAGTTGATGCTCCTTCTGGAACCGCCCTTCTTCTCGGACAAGCGGCAGCCGAAGGTCGCAATGTTATGCTACAAAATGTGTGTGTCAGCGAACGCAGTAACCATACAAGTAAACGCGAAAAAGGAACAATTGGCTTTTCCTGTTCACGAGGTGGAACAGTTGTTGGTGACCATAGCGTCACTTTTGCTGGCCCAAATGAGCGCGTTGTTCTTTCACACGTAGCGCAAGAGCGCTCTATCTTTGCTAATGGCGCCTTAAAAGCAGCCTTATGGGCAAAAAATCAAGAAAATGGTCTTTATACAATGCTTGATGTTTTAGGACTGAACGATGAACTTTAAACAGTCAATATAACGCAGGAAGTTCGCGAATGAAACGCACACTCGTACTCATCCGTCATGGTCAAAGTGAATGGAATCTCAAAAATCTTTTTACTGGTTGGAAAGATCCCAATTTGACAGAAAAAGGTCATGCAGAAGCAATAGCAGCAGGAAAAAAACTTAAAGAAACTGGTTTAAAATTTGATATCGCGTATACATCCGCCTTACAGCGCGCGCAAAAAACGGCACAGCACATTTTAGAACAAATGGGACAATCAGACTTAGAACTGATAAAAACCCCCACGTTGAATGAACGTGATTACGGTGATCTCTCTGGTCTGAATAAAGATGAAGTACGCCAACAATGGGGAGAAGAACAAGTGCAAATATGGCGTCGCTCCTATACGATTGCTCCTCCGAATGGAGAAAGCCTACGTGACACCGGTGCCCGTATTTGGCCTTATTATCTTTATCATATCCAACCATATATTTTACGCTGTCAAACTGTTTTGGTCGCAGCACATGGCAACTCTCTTCGTGCTCTCATTATGGCGCTTGAAGGTCTAAACAGTGAAGAGATTATCTCTCAAGAATTAGTAACGGGTATTCCTATAATTTATACATTTAATTCTGACTCAACAATTTTTTCAAAAACAATCATTACTCCTTAAATTTCTGAAGTTATAAAAGACTTTAGGAAATTGCCCAGAAAGTCGAGTGTAATTATTTTGAACTGAAGAATAAATTCCATAATTTTATTGACAGAGATGTTTCACAAGCTTAGATGGATTTTAAGCCCAGATGGCGGAATTGGTAGACGCGCAGGTTTCAGGTACCTGTGCCGCAAGGCGTGGAGGTTCGAGTCCTCTTTTGGGCACCATTTTATTTCTTTAATATATTGAAATGTATAATCTTTTTCTTTTAAAAGCTAATTTCAGACCACCTTTTAGACCACCTTCTACAATTTATACAACTTTATCTATATTGTTGTTATTTGCTCCTTATTTTTCTTTGGAGTGAATGCCAAAATCTCTTTCTTTCTCCATCTCACTGCTCTCCCTAGCTTATAGGGCTCAGGAAACACCCCTTGAAGAACCCAATTGCGAATCGTTGTGGTTGATACGCTAAAGAGTTGTGCACATTCACGTGTTGTTACATATCTATCGCCATCATCAAATATCATCTCGTTACCTTTCACTCTTTTATATTACATAAATGGGTGGGGGTGCTGGGAGGAGAGAGCACCCCCATAGGGTTAAGCAGCTTTTGTCAAGATCTGTTTCATGTCTTGCTCTATCTCTGCTAAAAAGACCTCGACTGCTTTATGAATCTCTTCAATTTGTGCATCATCACGCTGTACCCGTTTGATTTTCATGCGTAAGTGAGATGATCTTCCTACAAATTGTGGATTATAACTAATGAAATCACACCATTTGCGTCCTGTGCAAGCCATTTGGAATTGCATCTGCGCGTGATATTCAGGCTTAATCTCATTATAAAGGAAAAAGTGCAAATGCGTTCTTGATTGTGGGCATTTAACTTCAACTAAACCATCCTCACCAATCAAACCATCAGGACTAGCCCCCGCCATTGCCATGGTAGGATGTGGTATAAAGCCGCATTTTATAACATCGGCATCATAAATGAATTCATATTCTTTCAGAGCGTCCTCTTCATGTTCAATACCCCATTGCATAGACGGTGTTATATAAGATTGGCTTATTTCTCCTGTTAAGCGTTCTGTCATGAGTTTCATTTTGTAGTCTTCATATTTGCTTGTCGGCAAACCTTTTGCTGTCTTACTGAGTACATTATAAACATTAGAGGCTGTGACTTTCCCTAATCGCGCTTGAAACCATTCTGCTGTTCTTTGTTCCATATCACACCGCCGTTTGTTGTTGTGTTGATACCATTTGCTTATTCTGTTTATCTTTTAAAAGGTGCAAAATGGTTTGCGCGCTCTGATCAGAGATATCGTCAAGCTTTTCGACATTCGCATAAGAAAGTATCTTTTCTTCTTCTACCTTTGTTTGTAGCATAAGCCTTCTGATTTCATTGATCTGTTCTGGAAAAGCCGGTTTTTGAGGCATATTCCCATCTTTATCGTCTTCTTTACTTGCGACATTAAGAAGCATGCCTAAGAGATATCTGCGTGCATAAGTGATAGTAGAACCAAGAGATTGAATGTTATTTTTGCTTCCTTGTCCATCAATTGGAAATGTTCCTTCTGTTGAGATTTGATTGCCTGAAGGATGAGACAGAGTTATTTCTATGGTAATGTTTTTTTCTGTTTGATTTTTAATATGAGAAAACAAAGCGAAGCGGTGTTTTGCAAGAGTGTCCTTTACAGCGTCAATATACTGATCAAGCGTTGCATATGCACTCTTTGTATGGCTGTTTTTAGCATTTTTGGTGATTGTTTGATATTCGATTTGCATAGCCGAAAGATCATGGATAAAGCTCTGATGGTTCTGTCTTTTTATTTCTTTTTCTCTTAAATCAAGAAGACGTTCTAAACGGTCCATGTCGACATCACTTTCTAAGGCTTTATTTAAAATGCGTTCCATAGCAGTTTGTTCAACGTCTAAATGTTGCGTTTTTTCAACTTCTGTTAGGTTCGTGTTTTGTTCACTCATCTTGATTTCCTCCATTGCGCGCAATTCACCCGTTGCGTGAATCACGCTTGCGTTAAAATGGTTGTTGTTAGAGTTCTGTTTCTAAAAGCTGTGTGATATTGACCACCTCCCCGCCTTTAAAGACGAGAAGATGACGTTATAACTAAGCAGCTTTCACGATAGATCTTGCTAACACTTGTTTAGCTTCTTTGATTAAAGCTTTGTATTGCCTGTTTTCTTCGTCTACTCTAAAAGCATCAATAAGACGCATATGAATTGGACCTAAAAGATACAAAACTTTTTCACCAGCGTTCATACCCTCCCAATAGCTTGGTAAAGCAAAGCGTGTATCACTATCATAATCAACAGCTTTGTTTCTTAACTTTTTCTCACACTCAATAAAGTAACGACGAGCTTGCCTGCCTTTCTCATTGCGTTCGACCATAGAAAGTTCTTTCGCCATGTCTAATGTGAGATGATAGTCTGTGACTGTAACAGCTCTAGATTTTGCGCTCCCCAATTTTGGGGACCGCAAATCTTGTGTTTTTATGAAATCATTTCCCTCTTCAAATTCGTATTGATTAATACGGTCCTTAATCCATGTCGTAAAATCACGACCTACCTCTAAAAACGTATGTAATTCACGTGCATTAACGGTTTTGACGGTTTCACGGTCAATAATTTTCTCTGATATTGTTATGAGAATGTTCATTATGAACTCCTTACTACTTAGACGTTTCTTAATGACACTCAAAAAGAGTGCCGGGTGCTAAGAAACACGGTAGTAAGTCCGTCGTTATGCTTTTCCCATAAAGAGTATTGTATGGCATAACTACACCCGACAAATCTCTTGTACGCCACAAGCATACAATGAGTCAAAGCCTTTAAATTTGCGGAAGATTGGTTATTTCGGCAACCAACCCGCTTACTATCAAGGTGTTTCTTAGGCACCTGATTCGACAATAGACATAATGACATTATCTTGTCAAATAAAAATTTAGCAAACCAACGCAAATAAATTAGGTTTATTTTATCAAACAGCTTATATTTCTTTTCCATGATGGTCATCCCTTAATGCACGCTTTGTCTTTTAAGTTCTTGAGAAAGCACACCAATGCCTTTTGTTGTGATTTTTGCTGAAGGAATGACTTTATTTATTCCGCCAGAGGTTTGAATAGTGATGGTAGGACAATCCATCAGACCTTTTTGGATTTTGTCTTGATAAGGCAACAGGTGCCCACTTGCCATGCGTCGATAGACCCAACCCTTTTGCTGTAAGAAGAGAATGAACTGTTTTGGTTGCATTTCGAGTATTTTAGCAACTTCAGTAAGACCGAAGAGCCCCTCATGGCGCTGTAAGCTTTCAAGAGCCATTGCCTTTGGTTTTAATTCAGCAATCATATTGTCTTTTTGTTCATTCTCATTTTTGAGATAATTTAAAACCCCTAACATGACTTGTGGACTAGAGTAATCGATTTGCGGTGCCACTACTTGCTGTTCTAATTGTTGCCACCGGTCGATTATCTTTGCTCGCAAGGCAGTACTATAACCTGAGACAAGAATTAAACATTCACGCTTGGGAAGATTATAACAATTTTGAGGTCTACCTTGTGTGTCTAAATAGGTCAGCCCAAATTTGGACCGACCCCCTTCAGGGTATAATTCTTCAAGCATTTGCCTAATATCACGCATAACGTGTTTATGCTGTTTACCACACAATTCTGCAATTTCACGACTCGACATGGTTTGAATGGCTTCGTTCTTAAAAGCATTTTCTGCTGTTGTGACAAGATTATGCATGCCTGCGCTCCATTTGTTATGATATTTGAAAGAAGGAAAAGGAGGCGTCTAGAAAAACGCCCTCAGAGTTTAAATCACGTCACAAAGACGCAAACGGTGCTGTTCTTCATAAGAACCATACATTGCATCGTCATATTCGCGCTGTTTGATTTCGTCTAAGAAAAAACCGTATGCCGTGCTATGTAGAATAAAATCATGAGGTATTATTCCGTAAAAACACTGTTCTTCACGTTCTCTAAGATAGGATTCTGCGATTTCTTCAGAAATATCTTCGCAACTGTTTTCAGAAGGATTTACACGGAAGATTTGTATAGTATCATCTGCCTCGTCAATCATTGCTAAAACTTGGCTTTCATCAAGTGGACCGGAATGCCCAATGTGTTGATCATCTCCGTAGGCAACTAATAAAATTTCATTGGAATTAATAAGAATTGGCTTATCCATAATTTCCCCTCCCTGACGCCTCTTGGCGATCTCTTGTGTTTGGTTTATATAATTACTTATATAACTATAATTATAAATTGGCAAGTAAAAAATTATAAAAAGTTATATTTTTTGTAAAAATTGTTATAATATTTTGCTGAACACGAGGGAAATAATTAACGATAAGTCCGAATCATCTTGCTGTAAGAGCTTATTGGCAAAATAGCAAATATTTCTCCAATCCATACAATTTTAACATTTTTAATGGGTAAAGCATTCCAAGAAAGCAAATCTATTTCACCATTCATGCCTCTGCTAATCTGCTTTATATATCTTTTATTATCATGTGTTAAAACAACGGCTTCTTTTCCAAAGAAGGATTCTATCGTTTTGATTTGGCGCCGTCTTACAATAACCATATCTCCATCTTTATAAGCTGGAAGCATAGAATCTCCTTTAACTTCAAAAGCAACCATATCATCAGGCAAAGCAAAAGGAATTTCTACTTGTTCAAGACCATCTTCTGGGATTTGTTCAAAGCTTGGATCTATCTGAGTTCCTGCTCCAATATACCCCATAAGAGGAACAAAAGTTGTTAAGTGGTTATCTCCTTTTAGTTCTTTATATAATTCTAAGATAGCATCTCGGTTAGAACCACGAGGATCAGAATCTTTTAACCACTTAGACACTGAAGCTTGTGTTACATTTAGCCGCTTGGCCACATCTTCTTGTGTTAAATTGAATTCGGTCAAAATCTTTTTTAATGTGCTTATGATATTAGACTTATTACTCATACTTCTGCTTACCTTATTTTTTTATCGTTGATAAAGATAAATTTCCTTGACTTTATATAACTATAATTATATGAATAAATTAATAAGAAGCCGTAATTGGAGCTTTTAAATGACTCAACGAGAAAATTTTAAGAATTTGACTAAGTCAATACGGATCAAATTTAACTGGACTCAAACAGAAATGGCAAAAATGCTTGGTGTAACTCAAGCTGCTGTCTGCAAGTGGGAAAAAAAAGGCTCTATATCCTTAATAAATTATTTAAAATTGCAACAATTGAAAGACAGCTCTGTCTCTCATTCTGCTTTTATTGCTGCTCCTTTATCTGACAGCAAACACCACCAGCCTAATTCACACTCTTAAAAGAGATTAAGTTAATTCCGCGTCATCGTGACGTACACATAATAAATACACAACAGTCTCTTAGGGGGGAATATGATCACTAACGCACCAACCATTCTTTGCCTTGATTTAGGCACCAAAACGGGATGGGCGATACGTGGTGCAGATGGTCACATCTTTAGTGGAACCGCGAATTTTGAACACCATCGTTTTGAAGGCGGGGGTATGCGTTATTTAAAATTGGCACAATGGCTTACAGAAATGAAAGCAACAGCCGGTGGTATTGACGCCGTGTATTTTGAAGCGGTGCAACGGCATATTGGTACATATGCAGGGCATGTTTACGGTGGTTTGTTAGGAGTCTTAACTGCTTGGTGTGAACATCACAAAATTCCTTATGAAGGCATCCCTGTTGGCACAATTAAGAAGACAACGACAGGAAAAGGAAATGCCTCAAAAGAAGAAATGATTAAGGCGATGTGTGCAAAGGGACACGAGCCTAAAGATGATAATGAAGCGGATGCTTTAGCAATTTTATATTTAATGAAAAAAGGGGATGCGCATGTCTAATGGTATGCCGTGGGTAAGATTTTATTTGTATGACTGGATCAGTGGTACAAATGGAATGACATCTGAACAACGAGGGGTTTATATAACCCTTCTCGTTTGCATGTATGAAAAAAAAGAACCACTTAAAACAGATTTTCAAACGCTTGCACGCGTTTGTCATTGTTCGCAGAAAAAATTTGTATCTATTGTCGAATATCTCGTGAGGAATAATAAACTTGTTGAGACAGATGATGGTTTGTGGAACACGCGTGTTGAAGAAGAGCTGAACAGCCTCAGTGAAGAGTTAGATAATTTTGCCTTTAATAATAATAAAGAAATGGAGGTGAAATATGTCAACTAAGTTGACTTGGACTAGGCTTTTTGCAGACAAGTGGCTTCTTGACCTTGCTTGTTTACCAGCGATTGAAGGCAATGTTTATATGCGGTTGCGATTGCAAATGTTGCGCACCAGAGAGCCTCTTTTGAATGATGCGCAAATATTATCTCATTTTACTTGCTGTTCAATAAAAAGATTTCAAAAGGCATTAGATTATTTATTTAGATCTGGACATATCATTTGTTTAGAAGATGGTCGTTTGTGGATTTCTGATGTTGAAGAAGAGCTGAACAATTCAGATGAAACTTTAAATAAGTTTGCAGAGCGAGCTGCGAAAGCTGCAAATACTAGGAAGAGTAAAAACAAAGATGATTCTTCAAGAGAGCCTCAAGATTCTTCAAGATGTCTTCAAGATTCTTCAAGAGGGTACAATAACAATAACAATAACATATATAATAAAAAAAATAACACTATCGTGTTATCAAAAAAAGAAAACGATATTGATTTAGAAAATATCGAAATTGTTAATGAGGCTCATACGTCATCAGAAGATCATGATTGCGAAAAGCTAGCAGATGCAATCGAAACGGTTGCAGAGGATCAACCTGCTATTCACGAGCAAGAAAGCGTTCCCAAAAAAGCAAAACGGGCAAGAACTGATCGCGGCTGTCGATTGCCTGCTGATTTCGAACCGGATTACGATTTCGCAATTGCAGAGGGCTTGCCTCCAGAGCGCGTGAAAATCGAAATCGCAAAGTTTCGAGATTATTGGAAAGCCAAGACAGGCAAGGATGCAACCAAGCATGATTGGCAAGCGACATGGCGCAATTGGATCAGAAACTCAAAAGATCATAAAATTAATCAAATAGGTGGTCAGTATGGAAAATTCACTCCGAAAACTTTCACAAAGCAGCTTGCAGAAGGCTTTAGCGAACTCAGAAATCATCTCTCATCTAGAGAAGATTATCGAGATGATCAATCCGAGGTATCCATTGATGCTGAAAGCTGGGAATACGTTGACGAAGCAGGAGGAGGAACAAACCTTAGATGCTTGCAATCGTCTAGAAACCTTGCTCTGTGTGAAAGCTTCCGTTGAACAGATTGAAAAAGCTTCTTTTCTGCTTTCAAGCATGCGGGTACCTGCGAATACAGATGCCAAAGCCGTCGTTTTATCCTATGGCATGTTGCTGGACCGCATTTCGTCATATGCCCTGAAAAAGGGTGTTGAAGATATCGTAATTGGTCAAGCAAATGGGGTATCAAAAACATTTATGCCCACTTGCGGAGAGCTCTTAGCTTATTGCCAAAGCATAGAAAACACCCTTCTTTCAAAAGCCGGCAGTGTGCGTAGAGCGATTGAAAATACACGTGAAAAAGCAGCAAAAGAAAAAACAGCGAAAGATCATTTTAGACCCATAACTCTTGTTCACAAGCAAGAGCTTGAGAAAGCTTTTAGTGGCATAGGAGATGTATTGAAAAAGGTTAAATAGATAGCACAATAGTGAAAAGTGCTGATCATTTTGTGATTAGACATGTGTTTAAATCAACAGAAAATAATTTAAAAAATTGAGATCATAATTTTTCTAGGGGAAATAAATATGTTTACAGATAAGCAGTTAAGAGCCTTGTTTGGCGTTATAATTTTTATATTTTTATGTTTTTCAGGAATTAAAAAAAATCTTGACTTTATCCAAGGTATTTTAATATTCGCGTCTGTTGCTTTGGTAATAGTAACAACCATTTTTGCAATTTTATGCAATTCTTATATTCCTTCTGAGTTGCAGAATAACCCAAAATATAAACACGGCGATACAACAGGTTGGCAGAGGTTAACGCGTGATTTACAACAATATATGCACAAACTCTTAAAGCTCATAACTTTAGCGCTTGTCATTTTAATTCTTCCAAATAGTTATAAAGAAAAGGTCTCTTTGCCTTTCATTTCTAAGTACATAGAACCGCATTTTTCTTTTTCAGTGGACACTTTACTTTGGTGCTATTTTTTAGTCTGCGTAATTTTCCTTATGTTGCGTACACGCAGTTTAATCAATATCTCTGTTTATACGCTCCAAGCTTCCACTAATAATACAAAGTAAAGTTTTTGACTTTGACAGAGTTTTCGTTATCTATACAGGAGCATTCAGTGAACAGATCAACACCTCAATTTGATAGAAATCCCAAGTTTCTCCTTGATATGCTTGATGTCCATCTGAAAAAAATTAATGGTTTTATAAAAACTGATTTTTATGACTTTAAGCATATCTACGACGGTCCTTTTTTAGTTTCTGAAACCAAGTCTTTTCCGCTTGAATCCATTATAATCGTAACTATCGAACAACCAACAGAAAATGAAATAGACCCAATGGATAAAAGCCCAGTTACGCATATTTTTGATTATTTAGAAAAAGTTCGTAAAGGTGAGGCTTTCACGGTGAATGGATGTCCAATACCACCATCTCAAAATGTTCCTGGATTTTGCTATATTGTCTGCAATTTAACTGAAAGTATAAGAAGATCTTGCAAATTTTTTGATTTAACTAAAACAAACGATGGTCTGCGATATTTTGGTTACCATAGGAACTACAAAACCTATATAGAAGTTTTGTCTTTTGAAAAGCTTAAAAAATATAAAAACTAAGTGCATTTTAGGACAGAGTAGATATTAATTTTTAAAGATGCCCTGCTTGCTCTAAAGGTGAAATATGTGGAATTGGATTGTTATGACGCGCTTGCCAGAGATCATGCTTTTGTTGCAATTTAAGCCAAAATTCCGCATCATTTAAACCCGCCTTTTCTAAGCGTAAAGCTAAGTTGATACTAATTGCCGCATGACAATTTAAGACGCGTGATAAAGTTAAACGCGCAATACCAAGACGATTTGCTGCTTCTGTTACTGTTAACCCTAATTCATCAAGCAATTCTTCTTTCAAAATGTTACCAGGGTGTGGAGGATTGTACATCATCATAATACCTCAAAAAATCAATGATAATCTTGATAGTCAACAAGTTCAACATCTGTCCCAATAAAACGAAAGGTAACCCGCCAATTGGCATTGACACGCATTGACCAATAACCTTTTAAATCCCCTGCAAGTTCATGGAGACGATACGATTTTAGGGTTACTTGTTCAGGAGCGGATATCGTATCTAAAATTACCAAAATATTTGCTAATTTTTTAGCATGAGCAGGTTGTATACCTTTGCAAGATCCTCTTTCGAAAAATAATTTCAACCCTTTATGCTTAAAACTAACAATTGCCATATATTTCCCTTTTGATACTTGATACTATACACCATACACCTATGTCAATCAATATTAAATTAAAGAGCGCTACAAAACATAATTTTATATGTTAAAAAATAATAATATCCTTTTGAATTAATTGAAAAAATATGTAGTTTATGTTAAAATTTTGCACATATAAAAGGTGCAAATTTAAGGTAAGAAAAAACATGCTGAACAAAGTGACGTTAATCGGTCATTTGGGTGCCAATCCCGAAAGCAAAACAATGAATAACGGTACTGAGGTGGTCAATTTTCGTATGGCTACTTCTGAAAGCTATACTGATAAGGCAACCAATCAAAA
>NZ_JBTTDI010000014.1:0-27629 GCF_055796185.1 Bartonella sp. P12B
TCTCATCTCATCTCATCTCATCTCATCTCATCTCATCTCATCTCATCTCATCTCATCTCATCTTGAATCAATTAGAGTCACTTACTTGCACACCATAAGCGGGGTTATCGTGTGGGTAGAAAACAGTTTAGAAAGGAGCAAAAATGCCTCTTATGAATCGTCTGAATAGCAAGGGCTGTCGCAACATTGGGGGGGGGCAAATAGTATGATGGTGCCGGCTTGTACCTTCATTTTTATGTGCTGCGTTGGTGTGCTAAAAGCTCTTTTATACAGATTTTTTTGATTGGTTTTTCACTGTCAATGAGAGGGAGCTGCTTTTTATGAAGCAAGATCAAAGAGATCCGTGAAAGAGAGGAGGAGCAAGAGAGTTTCATCTTGAATTGGAAATAAAAAGAGAATTTATAGCAGAAGCTTTATTTTGTAGAGGAAATTATTATTCCTCTCATTTTTTTGGATGCAGAGGGTGAGTTTTCAGAAGTGATGTTAAGAAGGGTGCTTCATCTATTGAGTGAAATGATCTGCAAAAAGATTACTTGGAAAGAAAGTACTAAAAATAACGATATGGAGGCGTTTTGAGAGTTTATAGTGGTGAAAGAGCATAGAACTGCCTGTTTTTTAGAAGCTCTTGAAAGGATTAAGAAAATCCTATATAGTCATTCTTTGCAAAGAAAAGCGAATGATAATTGAGAGAGGGTAATCATTGATTATTTTAAAGTTATCTTTTTGAGATTATCGCGTGGCTATGTTCAGAGAGTGCTTTTTTGTGTGTTGTGTGAGACACTGTACGGGTGGGTAGTGAGAGCGCCAAGTGAAAAGCCAATCTTTCTGAAGAGATGTATACTGGTCCTGTGAGTGCCAAAAAGCATGGAGTGTTTCAGGTACGTCGTAAGGCTGAAGAATGAGGAGGATGAAATGTTGAAATCTTTAAGGAGCTGAACTGTTTCTATGCATCAAATTTTTGTTGGCATAGGTTGGTATCAACGCAATGTCGTTTTTATTGAAGGTAGGCGGAAAAAGTTTAGAGATTTCTGATATCTATCGCGTATTGATCATCCGTATAGTGGTTTGAAAATTTGCCGTATTTTGGCGAATTTGTATCGTGCCAATGGGGGTGGAGCAAGAAAAATACTTCAGAGAACGCGTTGAGAAGTGAATAGATATACGCTTTTAAGGATTGTCGTGCTTTTTGTTGGGGCAATGTTTGCACAATGAACTCAATTGAGTGTATCAGCATTGAAGAGAAGCTGTTTGATCTCCCTTATTTGAGAGCAAGATTGAACAATATTGTGGAAGGGGAAATAAAAATGTCTGTAATAGAATCCGGTGATGAGAGCTTTGCATCAAAAGCAAAGGTTCTAAATAATGATCTTATTGATCGTGATTGGGCAATGACAAAATTTGTCGCTGCTGTTAAAGGGTTGGCACAAGTGGTTGACTATGAAAGCAATATGCTCGAGAGCAGTAGTGTTCCAGATTATGAAGAAATAAATTTATGTAAAATACGTGGTTTACGTGACCTTAATAAATCTCTGAGTGATATAAAACGCTACATGAATGAAGATATTGTCAATGAGGTGGAAAATTTATTATCGGATTTACAGGGAAAATTACAGCGTAATAGTGAATTGCTTCAAAGCCATTTGAGTGCAGTAAACAACCTTTCGCAAGCTATGCAGGGGGGTGGTGGTATAAAAGAAACAGATTAATCCGCTCTTCTCTTTCGATCAATATGAGTACATTCATCAGTGATGAAAAGAATGATGGAGCGTGTGGATTTTGCCGAGAGAGTGCTTTAATCTCTTTTAAGTATTTGAATATTTGCTGTCATAATTTATTATTATTTTCCCGTTTTTAATTTTTATGTTGCAAAAAACTACCCCTTCCTATCAGGAAGCGATTTTGGAGAGGGGAAAAGGGCGTATTTTTTTTTGAATAGAAGAAGTCTTTTCCTGTCAGTGGTGTTTTGGGGCATTTTTTATAAGAGTGTTTTGAGAAAGAGAGATTAAAGAAAAAGCAGCACGCCGTGCTGCTTTACTGCTTTTACTTAAATTGATACTGTTTTTCTTTTAAAAATGATAACGTATTCCGCCAGAAAAATTGGTTCCAGAGACACCAGCTTTTTGGAGTTTCTGCCGATAGCTAATATCACCATGGAGGGCAATATTTTGAGAGAGAAAGGCATTGACACCGATGCCCCCTTCAATTGAAGAACCGGTAGGATCAAGATAAAATGCATCTGCAATCTTTATTGTTTTACTCTCACCAAAAGCTTTGAGAATATTCAGTTTACCATAGAAAGAAAAGGCATTGGTGTCTTCTTCTGTAGTGAGAGTTTGTGTCAAACGTCCACCAATCCGTATCAACCATTGATGTGGATTTCTCATATCAACTTCTAAACCATTGGCATCTGAGAATAGATCGAAAAAGAGATTTTGGTAAGTCAATTGCGCTTGTGGTTCAAACACCAGTCCCTTAGAACCCGTTGCTAATTTTTGACCAATGGTAGCAGAGACACTTAATGTTTCAGTCCCATCCAATTTGGCGGCATTGCCAACTAGAGCTGTCGTAATCTTTCCTTTTAGAGCTCCATAGGAAAGAAGGCCATTTATGTAGAGACCATTGTTGTGCTGAATGCTGCTGTAAGCCGTGATGGACCACTTATCAAGTGTCGTTTTTTCAGCATCTTGCATGCCCTCTGGAGTAAAAGAAAGTTTTCCATATGATCCTAAAAGACCAAAATGTGTACTGATATCTTCACCTTCTCGCGCGGCTAAGACGACACCGAGTTGTAAAGCCGCGTAGTTTACATCAGCATCATAACCGTAGTGTAGTGGGTCACGGTTAGAGAATAAGGTGACTTTCTCACCAAAGGAAGATAAGAAGATGCCGCTGTTTTTATTATTCTCTGCTCCAAACACGGTTGAACGCATATTATCTAAAAGGATGTTTTGGTTGTTGATATCGGTATATCCAGCAGAAAATAAAGCATTGGGCATGACCAAATAATTTGCGACCTGTGGCAAAAGTGCTCGGATCTTCTTATCCTTATCAAGGTAGGCGTTTTGCAAGCGAAAATCCCAGAAATTTTGATCATTTTTTCCAAAGAGGCTTTGATTTGCATGAGATGTTCCAGGTTTATAGGCCGCGAGTTCATATTTATAAGGCAAACCACCTATTGTCATATAATCTCCTGCTAGCTTGAAGGAATTTTCGTTCGCTTTTCCAGAAACTTGAATGACGGAAATTCCATGTGTTGCTGAAGGAATTGAAACCATGTGTTCTCCCCAAACAGAACGGCTATCGGTTATTTTTTTATCCTTTTGCAAAAGATTCATATGAACTATGGTTGTGCCTGATACATCTCCATGAATCACAACCCGATCGGTTTCTTGTTTTGTTACTGGAGAATTACCGCTCCACTTAGCGTTCAAATGTATTTCTGCGTTTCCTTTTGCACTATAAACCACTGAGGTATTGGCAGTGTCCTCTTTTTGATGGGGATGAGATCCTAAAAATAACGTTTGGTAATGTTTGCCTCTCGGCTTTTCAAACAGAAGAGTGCTGTCTGTGAGAGACAGTTCTGAAAGGTTAGAGTATGACTTTTCATCATTGCCAAATTGCGCATAAGGAGAAGACTCATCATCATTATTGATTGCGTTTTTATTGGCCTTTAAAAGCCATTTGGTGCCGTCTTTGAGATCAAAAATTGTTTTGCTCTCTCCTAAAGTTCTGACCCGCCCTTCCAAAAAGGAGTGACTTGCAGTCAATGTAAGGGGAGAGGCAGGGCCACTTTTATTTTTTAATAACATGTCAGCATGGATTTCTGAATTTTGGAGGCTGACTTGATTGTCGATATGCGATCCATAAACACCAATGCCAAGACCATGTTCAACAACAATCTTCGTATTTTCTAGGAGGATTCTGTTCGCAACGCGTTGCTCTTCTTGGACAGCATCGGCTTTTTCTTCAGCATTGTCTCTCTCTCGGTTTCTAGAGAGAGAGGATAGGTCATTTTTGAGAGCGATACCAGCTGCGTTATAACGGCCCGTAACATGGACGGTCGAATCCTTAAGCTTCATTGTTCCATTTGCACTTACTAAACCAGCTGTTTGTGCTGTGGCAACAATATCTGTCGCTTCAATCGTTCCGCCTCTTACTGTATTAAGGGCAACAAAATCTGCAGTTGCTGTTCCTCCTATCATCTTTAGGAGAGAATTTTTTTCCTCTACATCTATAGCAAAATACTTGTCGTAAATTTTAGGATGATGCAGGGTTACAGTTTTACCGTCTCGGACGACAACACCAGGTTGAAAACTCTCAATTGGTAAAAGTTTCCTAGACTGCTTTTCTGGTTGTTCTGGTATCGGTTTTTCAAGATCGGGTTTTACAGCCATTTCCTGTACAGATGATGGTTTAGCGGGCGCTGGTTTTGCAGATTCCCGCTCTGTAAGCTCTGGTTTTTCAGGCGTTGCTGATGCTGAATTTCTAGGCATTGATTGTGGAGGCATAGGAGGATTTTGTCGATTCTCTCCAGTGATAGAGTTTGTGGAAGGAAGAGAGGGAACGGGGCGTCTTCTCGATTTTGCGCCGTTTGTCGTTGCGGATTCTGGTTTATCTTCTGAGAGTTTAGGTGGAGTTTGCTCGACATTAGGGATAGCTATAGCATTTGGTATTTCTGTACCCATTGGAGCAATATAAAAATCTGGTATAGAAGAAGTTGTACCAATAGTTGTCGAACGTGTCAGTGGCGTTTCTTTATGGTTTTGAGAAGAAGTCCTTCCCGTTCCTCTAGAAGAATTTGCGTATGTTGTATAGTTTCTTGCGCTAGATCTATTTCTTGGAATTACAATTTCTGGAGGTTCAGGTACTAGTACTACAATGGTAGGAGCTGGAGTTGGAGATGTTGGTGTGGTTGTCGATCTCCCCTCTTCAAGATGTGTTCTTAAGTTACGAGAACGAGGTTGTACAGAGGAAAGATCTTCAGTTGATGATGGAGGAAGCGTTACAGAGAGGGCATAAGACAGGCTGGAAGAGTAAAAGAGAACTCCTGAAATTGTGTAGAGTAAGAAGCTTTTTTTCATCATTGAATATATCCCTAAACATCTGCTGCCCCCTCTCTTATTTTTTAACTCATTATGTTTCTTTTTAAATTACAGAAGGAAACATATAGGGCACTGTTTATATTTCAAGATGTGAATTAAAGTATTTTTAAAAACGATAGCGCATTCCAGCGGAAACATTTATTCCAGATACGCCAACCTTTTTGAGGTTATGTTGATAACTGAACTCGCCATGAAGCGCGATCTTGGGTGATACGTATGCATTAATACCAATTCCACCCTCAATGGCAGTTCCCATATCAGGAGTTTGTGAACTCTCATTCCTTTCTATAGTATTCTTATGGCTCAAAGTTTCGATAATGTATAATTTGCTAGAGAAGGATACGGCATGGCCTTTGTTTTGTGTTAAACGTCCACCAATCCGCAACACCCATTGATAAGGATTGCCGAGGTTAATTTTAGAGTTATCGGTCCCTAAAAGAGTGCCAAGCAGGAGACGTTGATAAATAAGCTGAGCTTGTGGCTCAATCGTTATTCCTTGAAAACTGGTTGGTAATTTCTGACCAACGGTGGCGGAGGCACTCAATGTTCTTGTGTCCTTTCCTCTTTTCGTCTTTCCGATGGAGCCAGTGGTGATCTTTCCCTTAAAAATTCCATAAGAGAGGAATGTACTTGCATAGACGCCGCTGTCATGCTCAATGTTTCCATAGGTAGTAAGGGACCATTTATCAATTATTGTTTTCTTAGCACCTTCTCTGCCTGTTGGGATGAAAGCGAGTTTCCCATATGTTCCCATAAGACCAAAATCTGTGGTGGTATTTTGATCTTCTCTTGTTGCGAATGGAACGCCTGCTTGTAAAGCAGTATAACCAATATCTGCATTCGCGCCATTTTGTGATGCATGAGGGGCGGCAAATAATTTGAGTTTGTTACCATAAGTCAATAAAAAAATCCCTTTTTCTTTATTATCTTTTGGTTCAAACATTGTTATGCGTCCATTGTCTAACACTATGTTTTGATTGCTTACATCAGCAAGTCCAGCGGCGAACATCGCATGAGGCATCACCAAAGAGCTTGCCATTTGTGGTGTGAGCGTTTTGGCTTCAGAAGCAGGAGAGGCCTGCGATAAGGTTGTGGTTTCTTTATCGTCCTTAAGCTTAGATGATTGTTCACTATTTGCGCTCGTTTGGTCAACAGATTCAACCTTTGAGGGCGAAGTCATAGATGCTTCTGGTGAAGTTTTAAGAGTGGCTGTCGATGATGAAGAAGGGGTGTTAGCACTTGGATCAAGACCAACATTTTGTTGCGTGTTTTTATTAATTTCAGGTTGTAGAGTCCTTTTATGATCTATTATCGGGGATGAATGATCCTTATCCTCATGTTGTGATGCATGAGTAGGCTGGAATTTATTGCTAGCCTGTTCTTTCCCTATATTGGGGTCAATGAGAGATGATTGATACTCTTTAGCTGAGGAAGAGGATATTTGCGTTTCTCCTTCTCTTGCCCTTTTTGTTGTCGTACCGGTGTCCCAAGCTTTTTTGACTTCTGCCCGTAAGGTATCGGACAGTGCCTTGTTTTGTCCTTGCAAAGCGTTATCCACTGCGATTGCTTTGTGCAGCATGTTCGCTTTATTTTGCAGCTCATTCCAGTCGCGATTGTCTTGCCTTACCCATTGTCTGCGCTGCGCATCAATACGACGCTGGTTATCGGCATCACGATTTACGGCATTTTGTAAAGCATTTGCAGCTGCATGGCTTTGTTGTCGTAAGGCTATCTCTGCTGCTTTTAATTGGTTCTGATTGCGTTTTGCAAGTATTGCATTGGCGAGCAGCATGTGCTGTAAGTCTTTATCATACTGATCTGCCATGGCACGGGCACGTGCATCACTGAGACTCTTTTGTAACGTATTTGTATGCGCACTAGAGCCATACATACCGCTTCCTACAAAATGGCTATTAACTCTCTTTTTTATATCATTCAATCCTTCTTGAAGTTGCTGACTGAAATACGAATTTGGTCCCATCATGCCACCAGATGCTATCTTCTCAAGCTGTTCATTTGTCGCTGTTGGAATGCTATACAAAACCTCATGATTATATTGTTTTGCCAAGGCATCTGCATATGCATTGTCAAGTTTTTTTAACGCATCGGCATGTGCACCAGATCCACCACGACCAGCAGCGGCGTAATAGCTGTTAATTTGATCTCTCCTTCGATTGAATTCATTTTGAATTGCTTCCTTGAAATATGGATTTTTTCCAACTGTACCAAAAGAATGTGTTGTTTGATGATTGTTTGTTGCCGCTCTTGGGTTGTTGTTCAAATCCCTTTGGGGATATTGATTATGGCTTGCTAGTGGATAGCGCGTTTGAGCATTTAAATCAGAGGCGTTGCTTGTATGTGTGAGGGTAAAATAACAAGAAAATAAAGCACAAGCGGTTGTCCATAAAAATAAAGGCTTCTTATGCATAAAGATGCTCCTTAATCTAGTGTCTTCTTTTTGATGAAAAGTGAATAATTTCTCGACGCATTATTTTTCGTCATGCGCAAAACAGAAACAGCGCCGTTTATCCTTCAGCGCTGCCTTTATTTTAAAAAATCAGATCAAAGTCTTTTAGAAACGGTATTGCACTCCACCAGAGAAACTCATTCCAGAAATACCGGATTTTTGGAGTTTCTGTTGGTAATTAACATCGGCATGAAGCACAACATTTTGTGATAAATGCGCGCTAACACCAAGACCACCTTCAAGAGAAGATCCCATAGTATTAAGGTGGAAAGTGTCACCAATTTGTATCGTGCTGTTATCACCAAATGCTTTCAGGAGATTCAGCTTACCATAGAAAGAAAAGGTATTGTTTTTTTCAGTAGGCATTATCATTTGCGTTAAGCGCCCACCAATACGCACCAACCATTGATGAGGATTACCCATATTGACTTCAAAACCATCGACATCAGAGAGAGTGCCAAACATGAGACGCTGATAAACAAGCTGTGCTTGTGGCTCAAAAATCAATCCTTCAACACCCGTTGCCAATTTCTGTCCAACGGTGGCAGAAGCACTCAATGTTTTTGTATTATCTACTTTTGCGGTATTTCCAATGAGGGCAGTGGTGATATTTCCCTTTAAAGCTCCATAGGAAAAGAGTGCATTGAGATATATGCTCTTGTTATATTGGAGGCTACCATATGCAGCAAGGGACCATTTATCTAGTGTACTCTTTGCAGAGCCTTCCATATCTTTTGGAGTGAAAGCTAGTTTTCCATATGACCCCATAAGACCAAAGTTTGTGATGGTATTTTGATCTTCTATGGATGCTAATGTCACGCCTGCTTGTAAGGCAGCATAGTGAATGTCAGCACCATAGCCATATTGCAATGGATCGCGGTTAGAAGATAATGTATGCTTATCACCATAAGCAGAGAAGGAGATCCCTTTATTTTTGTTATTTTGCATTTCAACTGCTGTTGATTGCATATTTTCTAACAATGTATTTTGATTATTTACATCGGAAAATCCAGCAGAGAATACAGTGCTAGGCATTACCAAATAACTTGCTACTTGCGGAACAAGGGCTCTGATTTTCGCTTCAGGATCCAACGTGGCTTTTTGCAAACGGAAATCCCAAAAATTTCCATTCTCTTCTAAGAAGCTTTCTGTAATATCCGCTTCTCCATGGCTGGATGTTGGTCCATAGGCATTCAGTGAATATTTATAAGGTAATCCACCTATTGTGGCATAGCCATTTGCAAGTCTGAAGGAGTTTTCATCGGCTTTTCCAGAAACTTGAACGAGTGAAAGACCACGCATATTCGAGGGGATAGAATCCTCAACTTTCATTTCTTCTATACTCGCATCCTTTGAAAGGCTGTTGAAATGAATTTTTGTGGTACCGGATACATCACCATAAATGAAAAGACGATCAGTTTTTTGTTGTTCTTTTGGTACTCCATTACTCCATTTAGTGTTAAAATAAATCTTTGCATCCCCTGTCGCATTATAAACTGTTGCTATCTTGGAGCCTTGATTTATTTGCAATTCGGGTTTTTCAGCTTGTATTCCTCTTCCCAAAGTCAAGGTTTGATGATGGTAGTGGGTCCGTGCATTCGGTACATTAAATATAACAGAGCTATTATTAAGGTTTAGTGCTGAAATGTTAGATTGCGCTCGTTGATTAATGTCAAGAAGAGTGTAGTTAAATACGCTACCATCTCTATCTACTTCTCTTTGACTAACCTTTAAGTACCATTTACTATTATTTTTTAGAGTAAAAACTGTCGTGTGTTTTTGTACTCCTCGTGCTCGTCCTTCCAAAATGGAATTATCAGCCGTTAATTTAAGAGAAGCGGGACCAATGTCTGGTGAACTGTCATTTCTCAATAACATATCGGTACGAAATTCCGAATTCTTAAGTTCAATCTCAGCATCTACATATGGTCCTAAAATACCAATACCATCTCTTACCAAGAGTTTTGTATTAGTAAGGATTGCTTTGTTGAATTTCTTCCCTCCTGCCTCTAAAAAAGATTTTGTGGGTTTAGCAAAAACAAAACCGTACCCATAGTGGTTCCCTTTGACATTTATGATTGAATCTTCAATATTCATTATACCGGTTGAAAAACTCAAACCTTGTACCAATGAAGATGCTATAACTTCCTTAGCATTAATGCGTCCACCATCTGCTACACTTAAGGCTGTCGTTTCTGAGTCTACTATTGATTTTGTAATTGTAGCAACAGCTTCTGGCTCACTAGCAATTGCTGCAGTGTACTTACCACGGATAATGGCGTTGTTAAAACTTTCTTCCCCCTTTTTAACAGCAACTGAGGGAAGCTCACGAAAAGGAGGATCTGCGTAAGCCAAATTGAAATGAGAGAAAAGAAACGTTCCAGCAATTGTACACAATAAAGTTTTCTTCTTATACATAAATATGCCCTTAATGTTGGTATGCCTTTGATGTTTATTGCATTCCCCTCATGGTGCAAGTAGTGAGAAGGTATTTATATCATTATGTTTTTCTTGTAAAGAACAAAACAAGTTATAGCATGGTGTTCTCTATAGTTTAAAAATCTTCTTTAGAAAATCTTGAAAAAGCTTGTTCAAACTAGTGGAAAAACAGATTTAAAAAACGAGTTTGATGAATTTGTATTCATTAATCGAATTGCCATAAAGACAATATTCAAAAATATTAGGCATTACTGCTCAAAGCTTTTTTTATTAAAAATCTAAAGGATTGAAGGGGAAGATATTGCTTTATGAACTACTACCAAAAATGAGTACAACCAAAATTTTGAGAAAATCATTCGAATGTAGAATCAGCAAAGAGGGGTGAGTATGTAGAAGCTAGGAGGGGAATGTCATACTTTGAAAACAAATCGACATATTGATTTATAAAGATAAATAATTGTTTTTCAATTTATATTATAACTCCAAATATTGTAAGGTTCTCTCATTTCAAATCATTCCATTTTGAATCAAGTAAAATCACTCGCTTATATGTCACTAAGTGGGGTTAGCGTGTGGGTAAAAAACTCAAAAGAAAGGAGTAAAAATGCTCCTTATGAATTGTCTTAATACAAAGGTTGTCGCAACATTGGGGGCCGGTAAATATAATGATGGTGCCGACTTGTTACTTCATAAGTGTAAAACAAAGAAATGCAGATAGTTTGCATTTTTTATTGGTAAAAAGGAAAGAGGGCTGTGACGCTGAAATTCAGATTTACAAACTAACAAGGGCAACACAGAGTGCTGCCCTTGTTAGTAAAGTGTATAGAATAATATACGCTTATTTCTACAATCTTGCTTTAAAAGTGATAGCGTACTCCACCAGAGAAACTTGCTCCCGAGATTCCGGTTTTTTGAAGTTTTTGTTGGTAACTCATATCACCATGTAGAGAGAAATTGTGGGAGAGTTGCGCATTGATGCCAACGCCGCCTTCAAGGGCAGGTCCCATAGGATCAAGGTCAAAGTCTCTACCAATATGAATGGTACCATCATCCCCAAAAGTTTTGATAAAGTTTACTTTTCCATACAAAGATACAGGACGGTTGTTTTCAGTGGCAATGGCTTTTGTCACGCGTCCACCAACACGGATCAACCATTGAGAAGGATTGTTTATATCAATGGTGAAATTATCAGCATCTTCAATGGGTTTAAACATCAAATGTTGATAGGCAAGTTGTGCTTGCGGTTCAAAGGTTAAGCCTTCCATTCCGGTGGCAAATTGTTTGCCAATGGTGCTAGAGAGACTGAATATTTTGGCATCGTTTAACTTTGCTGTTTTGCCCCTGATGGCATTGCCGATCTCGCCTTTTATAACTCCATAGGATAACAGAGTATCAAGATAGAAACCATTGTCATGCTGTAGGCTTGCATAGGCTGTCAGAGACCATTTATCCACTGTGCTCTTACTGACATCTGCTATATCCTTTGGAGTGAAGGACAGTTGTCCATAGGTTCCTAAAAGACCAAAACGAGTATTGACGTTTTGTCTCTCAATTGGTGCCAAAGTCACACCAGCTTGGAGAGCCGCATAGCGAATATCGGCGCCATAACCATATTTGAGAGGACCACGTTCAGAGGATAATGTTCCTGTGCTTCCATAGGTGTAGAGGAAGAAACCGGTGTTTTTCTCTTCTTTCTTTTCTGGGATGGATATTCTGATATTAGCTAAAAGTGCGTTTTGCTTGGCCATATCGGTTAATCCCGTGTAGAAGAGAGCATTTGGCATGACCAAATAGTTTGCCGTTTGTGGGACAGGGGCAGCTATAGCACCACCAGAGCCACCACTGGAGCTTGAATTACCACTAGGATCGGTTAGCAGTTCAGGTTGTAACCGGAAATCCCAGAAGTTTTCATTTTTTTCATCCAATAGGTTTTGCGCAATATCGGCTTTCCCATGGCTTGAGTCTGGTCCATAGGCACGGAGTGTATACATATCTGGTAAACCACTTCTTGTAGTATAGCCATTTACTAATTTAAAGGAGTCTTCTTGTGCTTTTCCAGAGACTTGAATAAGTGAAAGACCACGTCCATTGGCAGCGGCAGAGGTATTTTCTTCAACATTGTTCTCTCCTAAGCGCCTTGTGACATAAACCGCTGTCGTTCCAGATACATCACCATTGATCAAAAGTCTGTCGGTTTTTTGATCGGCACTTGCTACACCATCACTCCATTCAGTATTGAAGTAAATCTTCGCTTCCCCTGTTGCCTTGTAGACTTCTTGTGTGTCTGGTTTACCAGACCCTATGTGCAATGTGTGATAATGCTCTTCTGTTGGACCATTAAAAATAACAGAGCTGTTGTTGAGATTAAGAACAGAAACATCAGAACGTGATCTTTGCGCAATATCAAGCAGATTGCCGTCCTCATCTTTTTCTTTCGTGCTGTTTTTTAATGTCCATGTGGTATTGTTTAAATCAAAGTGTACATTTCTGTCTTTAGCAATATTCGCTCTACCCTCTAGGGTAGAATGGTCTGCGGCTAATGTGAAGGTGCCATTGGATGTTACTTTAAAATCTTTCTCCTCGAACAAATTTTTATTCCAAACAATATTATCCTTTAATAAAATATCCGCATGGATTTTTGATTTATTAAGCTTGACTGTACCGATTGATAAGTCTTGAGTCTTTTCAATGTTATTTTTACTGAGAGCTCCCATGAGAATTGCTGAACCATTTTCAACGTGAATATCAGCATTGGTTAAATTGATTTCATTGCTTTGATATTTTTGTGGATTATCTGGTTTATCTTTATCAACCTCAGAGAGAGTTAAGAACTGTAAGCCACCAATTCCTGCTGTTATAGAAACATTTTGGAGATCAATTTGTCCACCCGCTGCTACCCTTAGTGCAACTTTTTTTGCTGCTATTTCATTTTCTAATTGACTCTGTGTTGTTTCACTATCACCATTCACCATTTTAACTGTGCTATTATTTGCTGCACCAAGGCCAATATCAAAATTTTCAATGGTTGTTTTACCATTTAATTCAATGACACTACCAGATTCATAACTGCCTACACCAGTAGTGATTTCTTTACTTTCACCACCGATTATGATTAAATCTCCGCTAATGATTTTACTTCCGCCGTCTGCGTAAAAACCTTCATCAACATTTTTAATGATTGTTTTGCCTGTTAACTTAATTTCACTACCAGAGCCTGATGTCCATATGCCAGAGCGTTCTGTGTCGAGATTTTTATCGCCTAGTTTTTCATTTGTTACTTCACCACCTATTACTGTTAAATTTTCGCTGGTAATTTTACCACCATCAACGGCTTCAAGTCCGTTTAAAGTATTGTTAATTGTTGTATAGCCATGCAATTGAATTGTGCTGTTCTTGCCAGCAAATGCACCGCCTCCTTTGCCCTCTGTTATTAGAGAAACATTCGTAACTTCAATCTGTCCGCTTTTTTCCGCAGATAATGCAGATTTTTCATTTTTTGTTGTTACTGTTCCGCCTGCCATTGTGATCTGAGATTCTGAACCCTCTGCATGGAGGCCACTGCCTTCAGAGGATGTGATTGTAGCACTGTCTTTTAATATAATAGTGCTGTTGCTTCCAGCATATACACCATCAGCTTTTCCATAGAATGATCCTCCAGAAACTGTTACTGTCGAATGATCATTGGCAACTATGGCATTTTTGGCTTGAGTGACAGTGACATTTTTTAAAGTGACTGTACTGTTTTGGTCTGCTTCTATTCCAGAGTTTAGAAGCACATCATCTTTAGCACTTGATATTGTTACATTTTCTAGATGATTTTTATCGCTGTCACTGCTCTCGAATTGCGCACCGCTGGAGAAAGCTTTAATGCTTCCCCCAATCATACTGATTGCGCCTTTGTCGCTTGCTGTAAGCCCGATGTTAGCATCATTAATCGCGGTCTTTTCTCCTAGCAATTCAATGATACTACCAGAGTCGGTAGAAAGTGCACCGACTGATCTATCACTCTCATCTGTTGTTTTTAAAGATACATTTGTGCCCGTAATCTGTCCGCCATCTTCAGCAACCAGTGCATGACCTTTCCCTGTGACACTCCCGCTTGTCATTGTGATGGTGGAGCCTTGGTCTATTGCATGGAGGCCAACTTGATCAGAGGATGTAATTTGCGCATTGTCGGTTAAAAGAATGGTGCTGCCCTTTGCAGCTTCTATTGTGCCCTTTTTTGCATCAAATGATCCTCCAGAGATTGTTACTGTCGAATGATCATTGGCAACTATGGCATTTTCTGCTTGAGTGACAGTGACATCTTTTAACGTGACTGCACTGTTTTGGTTTGCGTTTATTCCATTGATTAAGAGCGCATCGTCTTTACCACTTGATATTGTTACATTTTCTAGATGATTTTTATCGCTGTCACTGTTCTTAAAGGTAGCACCATTGTAGGCAGCTTTAATGCTTCCTCCAGTCATACTGATTGTGCCATTGTCATATGTATAGAGTCCACTGTCATTAGATGATGTAATTTGCACATTGTCGGTTAGAATAATGGTACTGCCCTTTGCAGCTTCTATTGTGATCTCTTTTGCATCAAATGATCCTCCAGAGATTGTTACTGTCGACTTATCATCTGCAATGATAGCACTTTTGGCTTGAGTGACAGTGACATCTTTTAACGTGACTGCACTGTTTTGGTTTGCGTTTATTCCAGCGGTTAGGAGCGCATCATCTTTACCGCTTGATATTGTTACATTTTCTAGATGATTTTTATTGCTGTTACTGTTGAAGAAACCAGCACCACCTAGAGAAGCTGTAATTTCCCCCCCAATTATGCTGATTGCACCACTATCTTGTGCGGCAATACCGGCTTGACTATCACTAATCGTGGCGTTTCTTAACTCAATCACACTGTCCATACCACTAGAAAGTGCACCCAATATATCCGGAACTACAATACTATTGCCTGTAGTATTTTCATTAGATTGAGCTCCCGGTGTTTTTCCAGTTCTCTTTGTTTTTAGAATAACATCTGTGGCTGTAATATGTCCGCCGCCTGTTGTACTCAAAGCTACTTTGTTCCCAGTTACGTTTCCTCCGGTTATCTCTATTATGCCATTGTCATCCGCATAGAGTCCAGCGTTCTCAGAGGATGTAATTTCCTTAACATCTTTTAAAATAACAGTACTACCATTTTGAGAATCTATTGTTGCACCTTTCGTTTTAAATGAACCTCCAGAGACTGTTACTGTCGAATGATTATTTGCAACTATGGCATGCGCTGCTTGAGTGATAGTTATATCTTTTAAAGTGACTTTACTGCTTTGGTTTGCTTCTATTCCATTGACTAGGAGCGCATCATCTTTACCGCTTGATATTTCTACATTTTCTAGATGATTTTCATCGCTGTTACTGTTCGAGAAGAGAGCACCAGCCTTTGAAGCTTTAATACTTCCTCCAGTCATGCTGATTGCGCCATTGTCACTTGCTTCAAGACCGATTATACTATCAGTAATCGTAGTCTTGTCTCCATGCAGTTCAATCAAACTGTTAGGTTTTTTAGAAAATACACCCAATCCATATTTGACGCCAGCGTCCTCAGCTTGCGGATCTATTTCGTTTACTTTTAAAGATACATTTGTCGCTATAATATGTCCACCGCTTGCTGCTCCCAATGCTGTTTTTTTCCCAGTTACGTTTCCTCCGGTTATCTCTATTATGCCATTGTCATATGCATAGAGTCCAACGCTCCCAGAGGATGTAATTTGCGCATTGTCGGTTAAAAGAATGGTGCTGCCCTTTGCAGCAGTTATTGCGTTCTTTGTTGCATCAAATGATCCTCCAGAGACTGTTACTGTCGACTGATTCTTTGCAGATATGGCAAATTGTGCTTGCGTGACAGTGACATCTTTTAAAGCGGCTTTACTGTTTTTGTCTGCGTTTATTCCAACAACAAGGAGCGCATCGTTATTACCACTTGATATTTCTACATTTTCCAGTTTGTTTTTGTCACTCTTACTGTTTAAGAAACCAGCACCAGAATTAGAAGCTGTAATTTTCCCCCTAGTCATGCTGATTATGCCATTATTTTTTGCTGCAAGCCCAACTTTAACATCACTAATCTGGGTATTGTTCACTTCAATCACACTGTCCTTGTCTATAGAAAGTGCACCGAAGTGATCTTTATATTTAGTGCCTGTGGTTGGTGCATTTGTTTCAGAACTATTTGTTTTTAGAGTAACATTTGTAACTGTAATATGTCCGCCGCCTGTTACACCCAAGGCTGCTTTTTCTCCAGTTACACTTCCTTCCGTCATTGTGATGGTGGATTGTGTTTCTGCTGCGAGGCCAACACTCTTAGATGATGTAATTTTTGCATTGCCGGTTACAAGAATGGTGCTGCCGATTGCAGAAACTATTGCGTCTTGTATTGCATCAAATGATCCTCCAGAGACTGTTACTGTCGACTTATTCCTTGCAGTTATGGTATTGTTTGCTTCAGTGATAGTAACACCTTCTAAAGTGACTGTACTGTTTTTGTCTGCCATCACTCCATATGTCTGTGGTGCCCTGTCTTTATCAATCGATATGGTCACATCTTTTAGTTTGTTTTCTTTGTTATTATTGTTCCAGAAAAGAGCACCAGTATCGGAAACTGTAATGGCTCCCCCAGTCATTTGAAAGTTAGCACCGTTTTTTGCTTCAACGCCTAAAGAAATGACAGAATCAGTTCCTTTAATAGTTGTATCTTTCTGGAAGATAATCGCACTTTCAGCACCTTCAACTGTTACAGCAAAGGCACCCGTGTTTGAACTTGAGTTTATCTCTTTATTTCCAACGACAGTTAAATGATTGCCGATGACTTTACCGCTGCCTTGTGCGTGAATAGTTTCATAGGTTTTCTCAGATAAGGTCTGTTGTTCCCCAGACGTTTCAAGGATTTCAGCATGTGCATTGAACTGGATATTAAACAACAAGATAGCTGCTGTCGCTGTATACGACAGAAGATATTTTTTATACATCAGAATTCTCCTTATAAACGTCCCCAAATATTCATTTCCCCGCTAACTTCATAAGAGAGAAGTGAAAATGTATAATTGTTTTAACCTAATAATATTGACTGCGTATCATTTGGGTAAGATGTTTTTGCTTCATTGTCAAATTTAAAAGTAATTAATACTAAATGATTGTAACTGTTTATATTTATTTCAAACTGTATTTATTAAATTTAATTTTTTGTATTTTATTTATACAATGTTATTTAATATTTTAAATAATTTCTTTTTATTAACTGATGTATGAAAAAATCTTAAATGTATTTTTAGTTTTTCCTTACAGGTGCTGACTGCTTAGGTATATCCTAATATTCGCTTTTATTTTATAAAATACTGACATTTGCTAGGTTCTCTTTAAAGGTTTGCTTTCTGATAACCGGTTGTTTCATCATATGTCTTTGAAACAGACGCATCTCTAGCTTCCACTATTAACCAATGAAATGCTTCAAGAACAAAGCTTGATATTTTTATGTACCTTTCTTTGAAGAAATATTGTTTTTCAGAAACTTTACGTTAAAATATATAACGTTTTTATGATATTCATTTATGAGATATAAAGTTGAATATATGGTTGTCATCATCATTATTTTGTTCTGAAAAAACAAAAGATGAAAGGCTTCAGAGTGCGTTAATAAATTGGTCTATAAAAGAAAAATTTCTTGCAAAACATATATCACGATCATTATGCTTAAACCGCAACCATGACGTTTAAACTCTGGTGATCCCAATGGAGTACCAAATAGGGGGCATGGTTCAAGATAAATGAGTAGGTTGCCAATGTGATAAAAGAGTAGAAGGTTGTTTTTCATATTGTTAAGGCTGACTTGACACAGCTTGGTCAACAAAAAACTATGACGATTATCAAAATATCTATAAAAACCTCGGCGCACCTCTCTATGAGGAGTTAGGCAATCACCATTCTGCTAAGAATATTAGTAAGTGTACAATCCTGAAGCATTCAATTTTTATAACGATGTGTGTGCTATAAGTGCCATTTTAAGAATGGTGCCTGAAATCAAAAACATCGTAGTCTGTTCTGTTATTTTAGTACAGATATTCGTGAAAGTTCATTTCCTGTTTCGAGTGGAAATATTCATACTCTCAAGGAGAGCTTAAGTTATTTTGGGGACTGTGGAGATCCTCACTCTCTGTAACTTTATAATTATCGAAATTATACGGTATGCTTGGGGGATCGTTTATGGAGATGAAAAATCAATAAATTTTTGGATGAGCTTAAAGAAGATTTAGCAGTTGTTGATGAGAGAGGTAACGTGACAATCATCAATTTTCATGATACTCGTGTGGCATCTATTGATGGTGAGTTCTTTTTTTCTCGTAAAAAACTAGGGATTAGGTTTTATTTAAGTCAATCATGACTCCCTATAATGTCAAAGCAATCTTAACGAGATATATCCATTATCAATTCTGTTTCTGCGCAAAAATGGTGAAGTCTTTGGGAAAATTCATGTTTACACAGCTGGTGCATTCTGCAATAGAGATTATTATCTTATAGATATGAAAAGAAAAACTCTTCACGTTAAAGCTTATAATGGAGAGATAGAAAAAACTTTTTAATATTAAAAATCTTGATCTTATTGGAATAAGATACACAAGTTTCTGTAATCCGCAGTAAATTATAATAAAATTTGCTTCTTACTGAAAGCATGAGAGAAAAAGCACACTGTATCAGAAATTTGCAAAGTAATGCTTATTATTTAACTCTTGCTCTCTAATGCATGAAACGAAAAGGACATTTTGTTACTTGTCTTTTTTAGCTGCTCTCATTTCCCTTTATGCTTAAACATATAAGCTCTAATGCACTTGTCGAGTCTTTATTATGCAATATGGTTCGGGTTCATTGATGAGTAGATCCATGTATTGAGAACTCTCTGTTTACTGTGAAGAGAGTGCCAACGGTTCTTTAAAAGCTTTTAAAATGTTCATTTTAGAAAGACTTTGGCTGGTTTGCACATTGTCTATCTTTCCAAAAATGTTTTTCTTATCGTAAAAGAGATTTCCTACGTTTTCTTAGCGTGAAGAAGATACGCTTTTTGTAAAGTAAATAGGCATTTTTGATGATTTTAGCAGAGTTTTTTAAAATATCCCTCAATGCATCAATCATTTTTGCTATTCTTTATAAATAAGAAAAAGAACCTGTTTTAAAAAGAGAAAAGAACAAAGTTTTGCTGTGCCCAAAATAAAATTTTCTAACAAAAGAATTAAAAGATGAAAAAATCCTCCCTGCTTTAATTTACCAAAGAACTATAGTTTTATCACTTTTGTCAACACGGACTGCTATCATAGCCAACATATTTAGAAAATATCATATCCAAGATGTTTTTCTAAAACTTAAATCGCTAAAAATAAAAGTGCCACTTTGAAAAGATACGCACCTTATGCAATAAGATGCGCTCTTCTTATCAAAATTATCTTTATTTACTCATTTTAATTAATGGAACATGACATCCAATTGTAACCACTGTGCTGTTTCGGATCAAGATCACGACAAGAATTTCTCAATCCCATAGCTAAAAGAAGCGAACGATTACGCTTTTGAATTTGGAATCTGTCCGTTCTATATGAAAAGAGGTTTCTCCTTTTAGGAACAATAATTTTTTTAAGAATTTCTCTCTCCCGCTTTCCAAGATTACCTTGTTTTGCCATCTTTTCTATCAACTGATCAGTTTTACTTCCCTACCCATTTCCTACCGGCAGTGCACTAGCTGTTCATTGGAGATAGGAGAGAAAACAAGGTTGCAGCTAAAATAATATGTTTCACGAAACAAACTCCTTTAAACTCATAAATTATTTTATTTAAACTAATGATTGACTATTATGCGTAAAGATTAGAGCACATTATGGATGGGGCCGGTAACAAGTAAATTATAGTTTGTCAACAATATTCGATCATTAGATTAAGTATGTTAACATCTACTATGGTAAGGGATTTTTTATAAAAAGAATGCCTGATGATTACATGACTGGTGCTGAACGTGAAAAATTGTAAGCAGGTAATTTAAATTAAGGTGATATTTATGTTGCTGAAGCAGAGGCTGTGCTGCTAAAGTATGTGCTGTTAAAGTTAATGGCTGTCAAGCAGTGGAGGAATGGTTGGCTATGGTCGAATTACCCAGCCATATCGTTCATTTTTTTTAAATCGGTATGGAGCACTATTTATTCGTGATATGGGGTTTCTTATAAAAATACTGATAAGGAATATAGTCCGTATTAGTTAAATAAAGATTTTCTAATACAATGTATCGATTTTTACTGAAAGTAGTGTGATCTATAAAGGGCATCTTTTATTAGCCATGTTTGCTCATATGTGCTAGAAACTCAAACCACTCCGATTGATATATTAAAATTATTACCTCTTGATTCTGTTTTGAAAAAACATATTCTTGGTGAATATATTGATACAATGTCAGATAGAGGGTATGTTGATACATGTGGTTTGATGGTAGGATTTGCGCTAAATGAGAAGAGGTAGAGTCAGGAAGAAATATTTGATAACTTATTTCTTTTATTAGTTATTTTCCATTCTTCAATGTGTGTTCCATCCAAAATGAATTTTGATACCTAAAAATTGCAAAAAGAACGAAAAATGCCAAAAATTAGAATTTTGCACTAAAAATAAGAAAAGGCTGTGAAAGTCCAGAAAACCAGCTTTGAAGACCCTTTGAAAAAAATGAAGCAAAAAGTGTAATCACCTTCAAAATCAGCCCAAAATGACCAAAAAAGCAAAATAGAAATGCGCCGTATGGCGCATTTCTATTTTTATCTCATATAATCTTTTAAAAACAATAAGTTAATTTATTTTATTAATGTAAGGAGAAACGCGCCTACATTTTTCCTTTTAAAGGGACATTAGGCCATATTTTGTGTGGTTGTTAGATGTGCTTTTTCAGCTTCAATTTGTCGCTTTAAATGTAATTTTAGAAGAGGAAAAGTCGCTTCGACTTCTTCTGGGTCATTGATGTTTTGAACAAGCTCTTGCAACTTTATACAAAGCTCTGCCGCTAATTCCGCTATATCTTCAGGGGGGAGTTTTATTTTTGCGTCGCGATAGGTTGTATAAGCTATGCGACCGAGCTTTTTCATGAGTCCAGGAGGGATAGTCTGTGGTTTAAAACCCGCTGCTTTTGCCTTTGCCATGTCACTGAACATTTCACCTTCACCCGTAACAAGCCAATGAGGGTTAATGTTATAGACTCTATGATAGGCGTTAATTGCTGAGGATGTTGGTTCGTGTGCTCCGATTTCATAATTGGCAAGGGTATTGCGTTGTAAATTAAGGCGTTGTGCAAAAATTCCACGCTCTTCGTTTCCGAGTACTCGTCGTACTTCACGTAGCCGTTTTGCCAGTTCTGTTTGTGGTTCTCTTTCAGGGCGTGCCAAAAAAATTACTCCAATACCAAATATTTTCTTATAAAACAAAATATTTGGTATTATACCTCATATTACAGCCCGTTATTAAGGGCAGTTATTACACAAAGAACCCCACAAAAGACGGATGATTGCAGCATCCGTTTCAAGCAGGAGCGAAAGTTATGACTCTCACACAAGTATGGGATCGCCATAGTATTTTAGCTGAGCTACGCCGCCGTAATATGACCTTGGCGGAACTCACGAAAGTTTATCAAATCCCGTCGTCCAGCGTCAAACACATTTGGACACGGCCCAATGAAAAAGCCGAACGTGCCATTGCCGATTTTATCGGCTTGCCCGTCGAGCAGGTTTTTAGCGACCGCTACCCTAAAACGAGCCGTCGCATTTTTAAAGCAGCAAAACATGCCAATACGGATTTGAGTGCACATTCCACATTGCGCGGTAATGCCGCTTGAACTTCGTTGCAAGGTTGTGCGTGAGTTTTACGCATTTCCCATGAATTAAATACCATAAGATAAAAAGAGTTATCAATGTCTAAACATCAATACGAAATAGGCAAGATAAATTGCAGAGAGTTGCATGGTCAAACGGCCGTTTGGATGGGTTTGTTTTGGCGCTTAGGTGGTCAGCAGGTTTTCTTTAGAGGGGGTTGTTATGGTTGCAGCTTGTAATTTATGGACCCCAGAGGACAAAAGGGAAATCGTCAATCCTTATTCAGAAGTTGAACGGTTAGAAAAGATGCTTGCTTGTTGTTTTAAGGCGGTGAATGGAGGCTTTAGGCATCTTCCAATCCGGTATATTATTGATCCGCCGCATGGTTTGTTTGATGCTGCATTAGCACGGCAGATTGTTATTCATATTTTGCATTATCAGTTTGAAGTGCCGCGGCGGCGTATTGTTGCCATACAGGCACGGCAGCGGACTTCTATATCTTTGTCTCTTCAAGTGATTAGTCGTCGTTTGAACGATCCTGTTTTTGCTAGAGCTTATCAAAGATGGGTGTGCCGTGCGATGGATTTGTTTTTAAAAGAAATGAGAAAGGCGGCGGGGTGATGGCACAGTTTCAAAGACTTTCTCTTGATGTGATTGTTGTGCCGGAGCGTATTCGCCCTGTGGATGATGAGCATGCTAAGGCTCTTGCGCAATCGATAGCGCGAGAAGGGTTGATGAACCCAATTACCGTGCGTCATACGCCTAATGCCAAGGAGGGCAATTATACGCTTATTGCCGGAGCGCACCGATTACGGGCTGCTACGCTTTTGGGTTATAGCGAAATTGATGCGGTTGTAGTGCAAGCGGATAAGGAGAATGCTGCTCTATTAGAGGTTGCGGAAAATCTGTTTCGCAATGAATTGTTTGTTATTGACCGTGCTTTGTTTGTCCAGACTTACCGCGAATTGTGGAAGAAGGAGTATGGGGAAATCAAGCGTGGTGGGGATGGTAGTAACCAGCATAAAAGCAAAAAAGAGCAATTGGTGCAAGTTGCCCCAATTGCTCAAATCAGTGACAATGTCTCTTCAAATGATAATGAAATCACGTGTGAAAGGGACAAAGTGGTAAAGGGGCAACTTGCACCTTTGATCGGAGATGATGGGTCTTTGGAGGAATTCGGTCAACTTGACCGAATTGCTCAAAGGAGTAGCAATAGTGCAAAGTTTGCACAATCGCATGATGAAGAGCAATTGGGTAAAGTTTACCCTTTTGCTAAACATGTAGCGGATCGCATTGGTTTGTCGAAACGCGCAGTACATTATTTAACGAAGATTGCGCAGTATTTACAGCCGGAGTTGCGGTCGGTTTTGCGTGGAACGGCCTTGGCGGATAATCAGGCACAATTATTGAAGTTAGCAAAGATGGAACCGTTGGCGCAACGGCGGGTGGCGGTTGCTTTTCAACAGGTTGAGGGGGGATTTACGGCGGGATTTTGATTTGGTCAATGGCATTAATACGCCCCCGCAAATCAATGAACAGGAACGGATTTTTGCCCAATTATTGGGGGTGTGGCAAAGGGCGAATGAGCAAACACGGGCGCGTTTTTGCAACTATTTAGAAAAGCAAGCGGTGGAGGTGCAATGATGAAGATGCATGGTTGCGGGCAGCTTGATTTTTTTCAAAAGCCGGTTTTTCCTTGTCGCGAACCGGTTGCGCAGATTGATTTAGAGCGGTTTCGCTCACACATGAAGCGCGCCATGGCACGGGCTTTACGCGAATGCCGGTTTGAACGCAGCGTGGTTGCTGAACGGATGGCACATTATTTGGGCATTGGTTGTTTGAGTAAAGCGAGTTTGGATGCTTATGTTGCTGAGAGTAAACAGGTGGATATTTCTCTACCGCGTTTTAAGGCCTTTGTGCGGGCGACGGAAGCTTTTTGGCTCTGGGATGAGGTTGTGCGTGAAGATGGTTTGTTGTTGTTGCAAGGGGATGAAGCGCGTTTGGCAGAGATTGCACGGCTCCAGCAAGAACAGCGGGAGATTGCGGCACGGTTAAAGGTTATGCGTGCAACCCCTGTGAGAATTAGACGGGGGCAGCCATGAAAGAGTGGTTTAGTATTGCTGAATTGGCTGAAGCGGCGCTACCAGGGGTACCGAAGAGTCAAGGTGGATTGCGTAAGATTTTGTCGACGAAATGGCGCCATCATAATGACTTGATACGCAAAGTTAAAGGAGCGTTTCGACCCATTGTCGAGATTCATCTCTCCTTATTACCGGAGGAAGCGCGGGCGGCTTTGTTGGTGCGAACTGGAGCGGGGTGTATTTCACAAGAGGTAGAGAGTAATGGACAAAAAGAAGACCTTTGGGCGCGTTATGAGGGGCTTTCAAAGGAGCATAAAAGGCGCTGTGAAGAGCGTTTGAAGGCACTTTGTTTTATGGATGATTTGCTCCATGGAGGTCTTGGCGTGCATGATGGGGCGGTACGGACAGCTGTTCATTTTGGTATTAGTTGTCGGTCACTGTTTCATTGGTGGCAAAGGGTGGAAGGTTATGAGCGTTGTGATTGGTTGGCAGCTTTAGCACCTTGTTATGGTGAGGAGAATTTTTCACAATTTGCGCCCTGTCATGAGGAAGCTTGGGAAGTTCTCTGTTCGGATTATTTACGTTCCTCTAAACCTGCTTTTTCGGCATGTTATCGGCGGATGGTTGTGATTGCGCGGGAAAAGGGCTGGGAACCACTTCCTTCAGAGCGGGCTTTGCGGCGCCGTTTTCATAAAGAAGTTTCCAAGGCGGCAGTGATGTTGGCGCGTGAGGGAGAAGAAAAGGCGAAGAAGCTTTATCCAGCACAACGGCGTGATCGCTCGAGTTTGCATGCTTTGCAAGCGGTGAATATGGATGGGCATAAGTTGGATGTTTTTGTGACTGTTCCTTGGGCTCAAAAGCCTGTGCGTCTTTATTTGATAGCTATTCAAGATCTTTATTCGGGGAAGATTTTATCGTGGCGCCTATCGGATGTTGAAAGCTGGGAAATCGTTCGTTTGGTGATTGGGGATATGGTTGAAGCCTATGGGATACCGGAGCGTATGACTTTGGATAATGGGCGCGCTTTTACTAGCAAATGGATTTCTGGGGGTGTGCAAAACCGTTTTCGCTTTAAGATTAAGCCGGATGATCCGCAAGGGCTTTTGACGAGTTTGGGTGTGCAATTGCAATGGACGACGCCTTATAGTGGGCAGTCGAAACCGATTGAACGGGCTTGGCGTGATTTGGCGGAGGGGATTTCGAAACATCCTTTTTGTGCGGGGGCTTATACGGGCAATAAGCCGGATGCCAAGCCTGAGGATTATGGCAAGCGTGCGATTTCGTTGGAAGAATTTAAAGCCCATGTTGGAGCGCAGATTATGGCGCATAATGAGCAAACAGGGCGCAAGGCGGTTAATTGTGCGGGGCGCAGTTTTGATGTGACCTTTGAAGAAAGCTTAAAAGCTGATGGGACGATTATCCGGCAAGCAACAGCGGCACAACGGGCTTTATTTTATGGCTTTTACCCAAGCGCGAGGGCGCATGGTGGGTGCTATTGCCCAAACCGCAACCTTGATTGCTCCGCTTTATAAAGCCATGCAATTTGACCAATCGATGAAGGGCTTGGAAAAAGTTCTTGATGCGCCTCTGCATCGTTTAAAGGAATTGCGCCGCTTTGCTCTTGAGACCTCAATCAAAATCCCGCTTGCAGCACGTGAGGTTTTAGAACTGATGACCAGTGCGAGCCAAGCGGGGATCGGCGAGCAAGATCTGGAAGCCTTTAGTATTTATGCCGCCAAAGCAGCCGTGGCTTTTGATATGACGGGGGATCAGATTGGCGAACGTTTTGCCAAATTGCGCAACGTCTTTAAGCTGGGTCAGGAGGGCATTGAAGAGTTAGGCGATGCCATCAATCATCTCTCCAACCATATGGCGGCAAAAGCCAGTGAAGTGTCTGATTTTACCAATCGCGCTACTGGTGCTGCCACCATGTTTAAGCTCACTGCTCGTGAAACGGCTGCTTTTGGTACCGCGATGATTTCTGCGGGGATTGTCCCTGAGAGTGCGGCGCGTGGTTTTAATGCGATGAGTTCGCGTATTCAGGCAGGGGGCAAACATATTGAAGATGCTTTTGCCAATATTGGGATGTCACGGCAAAAGTTTCTCCAAGACCTCGACAAAGATGCTACCGGCACGTTAGTGCGCTTTTTTGATGTTTTAGCCAAATCCGAACAGGGTATGCGTTCGCTGATTGCCATTGCTGGGCGCGATTTTACCGGTGACTTTGCCAAATTGGTTGGCAATCCAGAATTGTTAAGCCAAGCACTCGAATTTGTTAAAGACCCCAAAGTCTTTAAAGGTTCAGTAGAGCAAGAAGCGGATAAACAAGCAACCGGTGCCATCTGGCAATTTGAACTTTTGCAAAACCGTATCGTGGCTTTGGGTATTACCATTGGCAACGTGTTGTTGCCCCATGTCAACAGTTTGATGGCCAGTGTTGGCAATTTTATCAATGGCTTGATGGCATGGGCCAATGCCCATCCCGCTTTAACCAGTGCCATTGTCAAAACCATTGCCGCCTTGATGGCTTTTAATATTGCTCTGCGGGTGCTACGCTTTACCATGGCTGGCACACGCCTTGGTTTGCTTCAGTTGATGGGCTCTTTGATCAAAATTGGTGGTGTGAGTCGTGCTCTTAAAACAAGTTGGCGAGGCTTGGCATCTTCAGGGCGCTCTTTGGGAATCATGGCAGCAACTTTTGGTGGGAGCACGCTTCGTCTTCTGCGTCCCATGACTTTGTTGGTGGCAGGCTTTCGCGGGCTTATGGTTTCAGGCAGCGCCTTTGCCGCTACATTTGGGTGGGTTGGAACAATTGTGGAAGTGGTCGCCGCTGGCATTGCTTCTGTTGTTGGTGCTGTTTTTACCCCCATAGGAGCTCTGATTGCTGCTGTTGTAGCAGTTATCTTGGCTAGCTGTTTTGTCTTGTGGAAATATTGGGATCGCTTTTCTTCTTTTGTTAAAGGTTTTGCTCGGGGTCTAGCACACGCTTTTGGGCGTGCCTTTGAAGCCGTCATGCGCTTTTTTGGTGCTGATACCGCAACCATTACCAAGTGGAAAAACATTCTTGCTGCTGCCTTTGATTTCTCTGAACATTGGCAAAAGTTCAAACAGGGGCTTGTTGCTCTATCCCAATGGTTTGGCAATGTATGGGAAGGTTTTAAGCAAAGTCTTTCCAACTTTTGGAGCTGGTTGAGCGGCTTTTTTGCCCGCGAAAAGCTCTCAGAAGAAGCCAAGGCGGGTATGGAACAGGCCGGAGAAGATCTAGCCAATGGGATTGTCGATGGCTTTATGTCCTCCATCACACAATTGGCTGACTTTTTTAAATCCTTACCCCATCGCATCAAAGGATGGATTGGCTCAATTGATTTATCCAACATGTTTCATTTGCCCAGTTGGCTTGGTGGCAAGACAGCTTTACAGCCGATTGTACAATTTGCCGGTCGCCAGCAAACAAGCCCTGCGGCAACTGGGGCAATGGACAAAAGTAAACAGAGTGCATCTGTTTATCACCATCAAAATGTCACGGTGCATGTGAATGGGGCGCGTGATCCTCTTGCTACAGGCCGTGCGGTAAGTCATGCCCTCCAGCGGGCAAAAGCCAATGCTTTGCATGGCGGCACAGAATAAGGGGAGGGGGAAAATGAAAGATCCTTTGATGATGCTAGGTCCA
>NZ_JBTTDI010000015.1:0-25385 GCF_055796185.1 Bartonella sp. P12B
CACGCTTAACTGGGCCTTCATCCATTGGATTTATTGCATTTTTTGTTGGTTGATCGATATTTACGATTATAATGGATTCAAGTGGAAAAGACTTGGTTTCAGAAACTAAAAAAGGACCGTCGTAGATATGCTTAAAGTCATAAAAATCAGTTTTTATAAAACCATTAATTTTTTTCAGATGGACATCAAGCATATCAAGGAGAACCTTAGGATTTCTATCAAATTGAGGTGTTGATCTGTTCACTGAATGCTCCTGTATAGATAACGAAAACTCTATCAAAGTCAAAAACTTTACTTTGTATTATTAGTGGAAGCTTGGAGCGTATAAACAGAGATATTGATTAAACTGCGTGTACGCAACATAAGGAAAATTACACAGACTAAAAAATAGCACCAAAGTACAGTGTCCAATGAAAAAGAAAAATGCGGTTCTATGTACTTAGAAATGAAAGGCAAAGAGACCTTTTCTTTATAACTATTTGGAAGAATTAAAATGACAAGCGCTAAAGTTATGAGCTTTAAGAGTTTGTGCATATATTGTTGTAAATCACGCGTTAACCTCTGCCAAGCTGTTGTATTGCCGTGTTTATATTTTGGGTTATTCTGCAACTCAGAAGGAATATGAGAATTGCATAAAATTGCAAAAATGGTTGTTACTATTACCAAAGCAACAGACGCGAATGTTAAAATACCTTGGATAAAGTCAAGATTTCTTTTAATTCCTGAAAAATATAAAAATTATAACGCCAAACAAGGCTCTTAACTGCTTATCTGTAAACATATCTATTTTCTCTAGAAAATTATGAACTAAAATCTTACACAACACACCAAACATTACACTTGCGTTATAATAACACATTACGGGTTATAGTTACAAACGAAATAATGATAACATATTGAATCTACAATATGAATCCCATTTTTTATTTTTTAATTGTTTATTTCTCAAATTAAAGCCGCGTCGTTATATGACACGGCTTTTTTTGTCATAAAAAGGCGTCCCCCGCGCCGTTATTTATACTGTTGTAAAAATAATTTCATCAGAGATAACAAGTTCTCTGTTGTCATAAACTTTTCTATCACCACTAATCTCAGTACAGTCAATTTTTCTTCTGCTCGTTTTTCAAAAAATATTCTCTAAATAAAAGAGCTTGCATCAAACTTTTTTGTTCGATTTATTGTTGGCTATCGAACTTTTATGTGCGACAGTCATTTTATGAATTGAAGAGGAGGGCAAATGAAACGAGAAGCACTGCTTAGAGAATTACGTAAAGAAGCTAGAAAAAGAGGCATTCATTACAGTGAAGCTCCTGATGCAGGAAAAGGATCGCATTATTGGGTAACTTTTGGAGACAAAACAACCGTTGTAAAATCTGGTGAATTGACGCCACTTTATGTGAAAATAATAAAAAACAGTTGGGGGTATGAAACTTCAATTCAAACGGTTTCATTACTTTTCGTTTCAAATCCATTTCAGTAATGATAAGGAGACTTAAATATGGAATATACCTATCAAGCAAAGCTGGAATCTGATGCAGATGGTGGTTTTGTCGTGACTTTTCCAGATGTACCTGAAGCAATAACAGCTGGAGAAAATCGAGCAGAGGCATTAGAAAATGCTGTTGAAGCGTTGGGACTAGCGTTACGTAGCTATCCTATGCGTGGTTTATCTTTACCTACACCACAGCAGTATAAAGGTCTTGTAGCAGTAACGGTAGACGCATGGAATGCTCTCAAACTAGCAGTAGTAGAAGCCTTTAATAATGCTAATATCACAAAAACAGAATTGGCTAATCGTCTTGGCAAGAAAGAAACAGAAGCGCGTCGCATTCTTGATCTAAACTATCCAACTAAGCTTCAAACATTGGAGCAAGCACTAGCTGTGCTAGGTAAACAGGTTGTGATTATAATCAAAGATGCAGCTTAAGATCATCCTCCCCTCTCTCTCCGCCATTTTAAATGAAGTCAATAGGTTATACATAAATGTAGTTTTGCGGCGAATTTTGTATAATTTATCACGAACTTTCTTACCAATTCATTTTTTTCAAGGATTTAAAAGTTTTCTCTTGTTGTCAAAATCTAATTTTACAAATAACGAATTTAATAAAATGATATATAAAAGCAATAAACTATCACGTACTCTTATCTAATCCGACCTTTTTCCATTGAGTTCAAAACTTAATATTACATTACAGCAAAACAGCAAACATTTTTGTGTTTTTTATCGTTTTGAAAGCAAGGCTTTTACGTTTCGCATCTGTGGTATATTCAATGCTAGCTTCAATCTAGCGCTAAAAGCACGTTCATGTGTAAAGTGTAATATCTGCATTTTTACAACGTATTTATGATAAAACAAAAAATTTAAAAGCATCAAAATGAGAAATTTTGCGTTCTCATATTTTTAATGAGCTAAAACATAAAACGATGGAGTGGACAATGATATGTTTACGAGGGGCTAATTGATGTTAACTTCCAATTTGAAAGAACGTGTTGCCTTATTTGAAAATAGAAATTTTCTCTATTTTACGTTGAGCGGTTTATTTTCTGCATTTGGAAGTGGGTTAGATTATATCGCATTGTCATGGCTTGCCTACAGTCAGACAAACTCAATTCGTGGTGTAGTGTTGATGATGTTTTTTCTGTGGATGCCTAGCATTATTTTTTCGCCTGTTTTTGGCGTGTTGGCAGATAAATACAATCGTAAAATGCAGATTATCATTTCAAATTTTGGTAGAGCGTTGGCGATTATGGGATGGGTGATATTTTGGCAGTTTGGTCTAAAAATTGAATTGATATTCTTATCTGCTTTTTTGGGTATTTTTATCTCTTTTTATATGCCATCAGCTGTTCCTTTGATCCAAAGTATCGTTCCGAAAGAACAATTGCTCAATGCAAATGCAACAATTGATATGGTTTATGAACTTGGCACTATCGTAGGGATGGGATTAAGTGGATTTATACTCGCCTATGCAGGAACAAAAGGAACACTTCTGATAGGCAGCATATTTTTTATTCTTGCCGGTTTATTTAATTTTGCTATGAAGGTACCTAAAAACCGAAGATCTAAAAGTCAAAACCAGCAAAATTGGTGGGAAAATTATACATCATCACTTCGTTATTTTAAGCAGAATCCAGTTCTTATGATGCCATATATAAGCCAGATGATCATTATGACTCTTTTAATGACCATCCCTGTTGTTCTGATTCCTTATACACAAGAGGTTTTGAATGCGGGGAGCAAGATTTTTGCGACATTAGAAGCGTTTTATTCAATAGGCGCATTTATTGGTGCGCTTTGTTCGCCACTTTTTTGTAAAGTTTTATCCATAAGAAAAACAATAGTTCTTTTATTAGCCGTTATGGCTATTGGGCTTGTTATATTGTCTGTTAATATACATACTTTCATTGTTTTTCCTGTTTATTTTATGATTGGATTTGGACTTTCGAGTTGGGCTCTTTCAATTTCTTTATCACAACTCTACTGTGATCCTGAATATCAGGGAAGATTACAGGCAAGTTTTAATGGTATCTCTGGATGTTTTATTCTTGGATTCTATCTATTTATGGCAAGAGATCCCGAGGAATTTTCATCTCAGTTTATATATTTTCTTCAAAGTATCATTGCGATTTCTGGAATGTTCATTGTGCTTTTTTACAAAAATGAGAAACAATAATTTGCATTTAAATGCTGTAAGATCTACGTCATTCTATAAACATGTATGGTATTCTACAGAATGTATTGTTTTAAAGGATAGATGAGTGAATATTAAGATTAGAGTTTTTAACGAATAAAACATAAATCTTATGTGTTATAAAAGATTAGGCTCTTTTGATGAATTAATAAAAAATGTTGATACACTCTTTGATTAACTTCGCTTTCGTGAAAGGTTAGCAATATATGGTACATTGGAATTTCTGAAAAGTTTTTTATTACATATTTAAGCAAAGCAATGAGACAATCTCTTATCAGAGAGGAGCTAGGTTGGGTTATTTGCATTCTTCAAAATCCATATGAATAGCTGTATTTGTATCCTCTTTGTTGGAAAGAGGCGTTCTGCGGCGGTGTAAGGTTTGTACGATTTCCTTTTTCAAAACCGCATCTGCTTCGCTTAAACGATGAATACTCAGTTCCAATTCAAGAGATAATGCCAAATCCACACATAATTTAAGTTGTTCTCCAATGTCAAAACCGCGTTGATAATCATCATAAAGACCAACAAGCGTATCGGATAATTCTTTATCGCATAAAGGGGTCATGTCAATGTCTCCACATCACGGTTTTTCATGCAGTTTGAATAAATGCTACTTTATTATCATCATTAAGGGTTTATATATCAATATCATAGTTTTATAAATTTGGTGCAAAACATTAATTTTTAAGCCAATGTCTGTGAGAAATTTTATTTTTCCAAGATTTTCAATTTCCCAATTGTGTATGCATATTGCAATATCTTTACTATAAGGTCTACGATATTTAAAACGCATTATTGCTAAACGGCTTTTAATTTGTGTGTAAGATGGATTGTTTTGATGGTAAAATGCCCTGAAATTTCATCATAGTCAATCAAATCAAAACCATTGTTATTGATATAAATAAAATGGCGTAGTTGCTTGATTGATTAGTTTCTGCGCCTGAGAAGTATACTACTTTTTATTTGTTTTCGTTTATTACCAATGATGTGGATTGAGATAGCTTGTAAACATTTAGCCTCTGGATTAATGATCTCATTTTTTGCAGAATGGCCATTTATTTTACCCATTTTGTATTGAGTTTTAGACATTGATAAACTTTTTATCGTTATGTAAAAAACTATGGTCAATACGTTTAACATGCATATTCTGTGGTTTAAGCAGTGATAGCATACAGTATAGAATGAACAATAGAAACTGTATGAAGTTTCTTACTGCATTGAGAATGTAGGAATGACATTTAGGATAGCGACCAACAAAAATCTATGTAATAGTCAACCTAACAAAAGCGATAGTGGCACGTTCAGTTTTTTCATTGGTTCGTATCCAAAATGTTTTTGATACTGAATAAAGGTATTTGATAAACTTTTATGAGTTATGCTAAGGTTATATTCCTATGGTGTCGCTTAAAAAAAGACTATGGCGATTGCATGTTTAGGGGGGCATGATTTTTGTGCCTGCTTAAATGGATATAGCAACATCTGCTTTATGTGGAGGTGTGGGGTAACCGGCTTATCTTAATGAGCGATAATGATAGATATAAATCAAGATAATTTTTGAATAAATAACTATATTGATTGAGAAAACTCTTTTGTACGATCAAAAATAGGATCTAAAATCGAGGTGGAAAAATTCTGTTGTGGAGTGTGCCGTCTCTATGTTTTCACGAATGCCGAACAGCTTCGTATAAGTAGCTTGTTCCATAAGAGCTTTATGAAACTGGTATAGGAGAACTTACAGCTTTTGTTCTCTACAAATATCAAGAAATCTATTGTGTTTCATTAGATTGGCTTGTAACTGGCTATGGTGAAATGTTTACAGATATGACAAGGGTGAAAGCGATGGGTTTTAAGCCGCAAGTCATTTCTGCTAGGCTTATGAAAACGCTTTGATATTTAATTTATACGAACTATCGCGATTCAAACACAACATTTTCTTCTAAAGATGTAGCAGAATTAGCAGCCGTGCTTTATGGGAAGTTGCAAGAGCTTATTCAAAACATCAAAACTATGGAAGAAGTTAAAGCAACTTTATATCGCGTTTAAAATTGCATTTAAAACATCAAATTGAAACTGAAAAAGCACAATCAGTAACTACAAAAGATCCTGATTAATAGTCTTCTAAAATGAAAACCTTTTTTATCTTGTAGCACTAAGCACAAAACTTAAAATCAAACGACATGTTTTGATCCACTTAATTTATTTTTATTTATTGTGCATTTATGATAGTTTTTGAATGTGGAAAAAGAGCTGTACAACATACAAAGTAATTCACATAGTTGCTACGTATGTGTTAGTTATCAGATGAAATCCAGCTATAAATATTCTGATCGTGAAAAACACCATTTAAATATTCGGCTTGTTTAAGTGTTCCTTCACACTCAAAGCCGCAACGCTTGGCAACAGCATTGCTCTTCTGGTTAGTAGCAGCACATTTTATGACAAATCGTTTGAGAAGATGATGTGAAGAGTAATGCTTGACAAGAGCTTTTACTGCTTTTGTAATAATACCATTACCTTGCGCTTTTCTATCAAGCCAGTATCCAATATATCCGGTTTTATTTTCATAATCTATGTTATTGAAAGAAAGTAAACCCACAGGATTTTCTTTAAACAAAATAACATAGGTTTTTTCTTTGTCCTTTTGATGTGCGAGAAAACAGGAGTCAAGAAAATTGGCTGTATCATTTTCATGGTTAACAAAACGTGGCCATGCCATAAATTTGCTGAAATACTCTCTGTTGCAATGAATGATTTCATAGAGAGCGGGGGCAAATTTTCTTGATGGTGTTGTGAGCTGGATATCATCGTCTACATAAAAATTTTCTTTTCTGTGCAGCAAATCTTTGGAGAGAGCGGACAAAATGGAGGAGGGCATCCTAGCGGTGAGTACACCTCCTTTTAGCCAGACATAGATTGGTAGTCTTTTGCATAACCATTCGTTAGCAGTTTGCATATCATAAAAACGACAGCTTCTTATTAAAAAATGCTGATCTTCTGTTAAACCATGGTTTCCTTGTAAACACAGAGAGTTATTTTCATAACAGATAAATCTTGTTAGAATTTGTTTATCATCACTTGGATTTTTATTCAGATCATCCAACAATGTGAGCGAGTGAAGTCTATTCTGTAGTGAGGGGATCTGCTTGATGTTTAGATTAGTCTGTAGAATTTGGATACCATCATGGAGCTTATAGTCAAAAGTCTTTCCTACGGCATAACTATTTTTTTCGTTCAAGGAGCAGCTTGGTTTAAAAATAAACTTCCATTTTTCAAGCAGATCTGGATCATAACTTTTCAGCACATCATGAATGCTACAAAATAGGGTTTCTGGATTGAAGACTCCATGTTCTAGGGTCGATGCAATACAATCAGCAAGGAAATTGTTATTTATATAAAGAGATCCTGATGGTGGCATGTATTCGACGAGAAAAGAAAGCCAATCACTTAAGGATTTCAAGCTTATTGCAGAATGTTCTAAGTTGGAGCCGATGTGAAGATAGAAGCCTTTCAGATAAAGATGTTCAGATTTGTATAACAAAGGAAAAATATCTCTGATGTATTCTTCTTTAGTGACCCCAAACCAAGAGCCTTTATCCTTTAGGTAAGAATGAGAGAGTTTAATACTAACGCCATAGCGCTCACCTTTTCTCGCAGCCAATGTCATAAGTTTATGAAATTCGTTTACGCTCTCTATATGAATGAGAGCATTTTTTTCTAATGCAAGAGATAAATCTTCAGTTGTTTTGAAGAAGCTATCTAAAATGATACGATCATTAGGAAATCCTGTTGCTGAGGCGAGTTTGAATTCATCAGCAGAGCAAACTTCTACGCTCAATCCTTTCTCTGCCAACAATCTACAAAAAATTCCAAGTGAACAGGATTGAAGAGAAATAATAATGCTAGCATTAGCAAAGTATTCTTTGCTGGCTAATATGATTTTTTCCATTTGCTCTAAAGCATTGTCGGCATCGAAAAGAAAAAAGGGAAGATCAATGTGCTCTAGACGATTGATAATTTCTTTTGCAGTTTGACTGATATATTTTGAAATTATTTTTTTCGTCATCATTAAAAGACTCCCCCTGACAGCTACGTGCTGTATTCAGTTATTCACCAATAGATAAAAACCACTTGTACAATATCTCATACGTAATAATTGTCTATGAAATAGATAAATACATCACTCCTTCTGATAGAGACAAAGCGGGTTGTTTCTAGAATATGCCTCAAGAAATCTCATTCAGAAAAGTACAGGCATCTAAATATTCTAAAATTGTATAGCCTTCCATAAGCAGAATTTATACCTCTTCCCTATATTCTAATCGTTTCACTTTCAAAAGGCGCAATATTTTTGCATGGATTTTAGCTTTTTAAAGCAAACTCAAGAGTTGTCTTTGGTAGAAAAGATAGGGGAGTATAGAATTCCATGTGTTTCCTATGAATTTTATGAAATTATACCGTGTTCTGTTCTTTGTATTAAAATGGATTTCCCCAATCTTAGTAAATTTAATTTTTTCAAATCAATAAAAATTATTGAATTGTACTCTTGCCATTTTGTTTGTGCGCTTTATCTGAAAAGTAAATTGCTCTTTAATAAGAGATCCTTTTTACGAAAGCAGATTATACTATTTCTTGATGGAGGTTATACCATAGTTTGCAAATAGAGTGCCTATTTTGGGTTTGAATTCCTTTTTTCGGGGGTATCCAATTTTATCTTTTAAAAGGTTTTAAGACAACGCTGAGAGAGCTCTGAGCGTTGAGGTGATGTCTTTTGTTTTTTTAATTTTTCTATTGCGCAAAGGTGATTTTGTGAAGTGTTTTTTTTTGCCTGTTGTGGCGGAGCTAAACTTTGTTTTGGCATTTAAAGTATTCTCTATATTGAGGGGTTTGTTATGAGAAAATATTCAACACCAAATTTGGTTAAAGCTGTTTCATTAGGAGCGGCAATAGTTTCATTGTTATCAAGTGTTTCTCCTGTTTTTGCTGCGAATCTTGCGATAACAGGACAGAATAATTTGAGTACGAATGGTGCCATGGTGTCTTACCAATACGGTAGTCATGGCAGTATTGTCTTTGCTGGTGATGATGATTATTGTGGTGCGGATAGTGTTGTTGGTCGTGGTGGCAAACAACAGCAGACAATAAAAGAATCTCAGCGAAGAACAGCACAGGAACAATATGAGAGATTTGTTGGTGAGAAACAATTTGGAGGTCGTAGTCCTTATGGTACGACCACTGAACGGGTTACTTGGGAAGGTGATAGTTGGACAACCCCAATTGGTGGTTATATGGGACTGTTGACGGGTGGTGTTTCTAATGCTCTTCCTGAAGCTTATGGTATTTATTCTTTTGCGACCGGTTGTGGATCTGCTGCGACGGGGAATTATTCAACAGCATTTGGTGCAGGCGCGACAGCAAAGGCTGGAGGGGCGCAAGCCTTTGGTGTTTCTGCGCTTGCAAGTGGTATAGCAAGTGTTGCTATGGGTGTTGATTCAGAGGCATCAGGGAAATCTGCAGTTGCTGTTGGAGGGCTTGCAACTGCATTAGGTGAAAATAGTGTTTCTTTAGGAAATAGGGCGAGGGCAGAAAAGAATTACGCGATTGCTATAGGCTCAGAGGCTGAAGCTCGAGCTTCAGGTTCTATTGCGATAGGAAGCAGACGCTCTGACAGAACTGAAGGAGTTGATCCTGAAAGGAAAGTAATAGCGAAGGCTGAAAATGCAATTGCTATAGGTACGCATACCTATGCTGAAACACAAGATTCTGTTGCTATTGGTGTAAATGCACAAGTATTGGTTGATGATGGTGTTGCGGTAGGTGGGGGATCTATCTCTAATAGAAATAAGGGTGTTGCTGGTTATGACCCTAGTTCAGGTAAGGCCTCGACAGATGACAATATAGCATGGAAAAGCACCACAGGCGCTTTCAGTGTTGGAGAAGTTGGTCTTGCGGCTAATGGTACAAAGGGTACACTAACACGCCAAATTACAGGAGTTGCAGCGGGAAGTGATGATACTGATGCAGTAAATGTTGCACAGCTGAAGGCTATGAGGGATGTCATTGCAGGGGGAGGAGAAGGTTGGAAAATTTCTGTTAATGATGGAGATTCTGCAGCTGTTAATGGAGGCAATACAGTCGATTTTTCAGTGAAAAATAACAACGGAGTAGGGAAAGACAACTTAAAGATTGAAAGGGAAAGTAGCGAGAATAAGCATAACCTCAAATTTACCTTGAGTGATACTCTTAAGTTGTCGAAAGTTACTACAGGGCAAAGCTCTATGAGTGATGATGGTTTAATGATTGGGAATGGGGCAATGGTGACTGTTGATGGTTTTCTATTTAATAATGGAGGACCAAGTATGACTATTAATGGTATTGATGCTGGTAATCAAAAGATCACAAAAGTGAAAGAAGGAACTACAGATCTTGATGCAGTGAATTTTAAACAGCTGCAAGAGGTGAAAAAATCAATATCAAAGGCAAGAAGTTGGAAGCTTTCTGTTGAAAATGATAATGCTAAAGATGTTCCTCCTGGTAGTATAATCAATCTTGTTTCCGGTGAGAGAATAAACGAGTTTGACCCTAGCGTAAAAACAAAAAATATAAGTATTAAACGAAATGATAATAAAGTCGAATTTGACCTAACTGATCATATTAAAGTGAAAAGTGTCGCGGCGGGAAAAGGCGTTATGAATAATGGCTTTCGTTTTGCTGAAGGGAAGGGGCCATCGATGGAGATTAGCGGTATTAACGCTGGTAATATGCAGATTCAAGGAGTTGCAGATGGGGAGGAAGATTTTGATGCAGTGAATTTTAAACAGTTAAAAGAGGTAAAGAAATCAATATCAAAAGCAGGAGGCTGGAAGCTTTCTATTAATGATGATGATGCTCAAGATGTTTCCCCTGGTAGTATAGTCAATCTTGTTTCCCGTGAAAGAATAAATGAGTTTGTCCCTAATATAAAAACAAAGAATATAAGTATTAAACGAAATGATGATAAAGTCGAATTTGACCTAGCTGATAATATTGAAGTGAAAAGTGTCTGGGCGGGAAGAAGCATTGTGAAAAATGGCTTTCGTTTTTCTGAGGAGGGGACGCCATCGATGGAGATTTGGGGTATTAACGCTGGTAATATGCAGATTCGAGGAGTTGCAGATGGGAAGATGGATTCCGATGCAGTGAATGTCGCACAGCTGAAAGCTATGAGGGATGTCATTGTAGGAGGAGGAGGCTGGAAGATTTCTGTTAACGATAAAGATTCTGCAGCTGTTAAGGGAAACGATACAGTAGATTTTTCAGTGAAAAATGACAACGGAGTAGGAAAAGACAACTTAAAGATTGAAAAGGAAAATGGAGAGAATAAGCATAATATCAAATTTGCTTTAAATGATGCTCTTGAATTGACAAGTGTTACTACAGGACAAAGCTCTATGAGTGCTGATGGCTTTATAATTCGGAATGGGCCAATGATCACTATTAATGGTATTAATGCTGGTAATAAAAAGATCACAGGAGTTGCAGCGGGAAGTGAAGATAATGATGCAGTGAATTTTGCACAGCTGAATAAGGTAAAAGACTTAATATCTGGAGCAGGAGGTTGGAAGCTTTCTGTTAATGGTGGAGATGTTACGGATGTTGAGTCTGGCAGCACAGTACATTTTGTAGGTATTAATGCAGAGGAGGATAATGACGAAAGTAAAAATATAAAAATTACTAAAGGCGATAACAACACTGTAGAATTTGCTTTGAATGACATTATAAGAGTTAAACGTGTAATAGCAGGCAAATCGAATGTAAGCGATAATGGTTTTGTAATTACTGGTGGTCCTAATATGACGACTGGTGGTATTTATGCTGGTAATAAGAAGATTGTAGGAGTAGCAGCGGGAACTAATGATACTGATGCAGTGAATTATGCACAGTTGCAAGATATAAAATATGAAATAGAAGAAAATAATCTTGTTAAATGGCATGAAAGTGACGAGCTTATCTCTATTGGTGCTGAAAAACTTGGTACCACAATCGATATTACAAACGTTAAAGGCGGAGAACGAATTATTTCCGGTGTTGCGATTGGGAAAGTCAGCTCTGATTCAACAGAAGCAATAAATGGTCAACAGCTATTCCAGCTTTCTGATAATATATCAAACTATTTTGGAGGTAGTACCGATGTACTTGCCGGTATAGAGCCAACCTTTGTTATTCAGAACAAGCCATATTATAATGTTACGGATGCTTTCACTGGTGTAAATGTTTCCATTAAGAATATTGATGATAAGATTATTGAAATGAAAGCAAATAATCTTGTGCAGCAAGAAGGTATATCAGGTATTATCACCATTGGTGCGAAAACGGCTGGTACTGAAATCAACATTGCAGGACATGACAAGCTAGCACGCAAGATTTCTGGTGTGCAAGCAGCAGAGAAGGGTGATGAAGCTGTTAACAAAGACCAGCTTGATAAAAGCATAGGAAAGATTTCTGAAGATGCATTACTTTGGAGTGAAGATCAGCAGGCGTTCGTTGCAATTCACAAAAAAGACGGAAAGAAGACAAATAGCAAGCTTAAATTTCTTTTGGATGGAGATATTGCTGAGGATTCAACCGATGCTATCACAGGTCATCAGCTCTACGCCATGAGCAACCAATTGGCTGCTTATTTCGGTGGTGGTGCTAAATATGAGAATGGAAAATGGACCGCTCCTAATTTCAAGATTTCTCAAATCGATGCTAATGGCACTGTTAAAGAGCAGACACATCATAATGTTGCAGATGCTTTTGGTGATATTAATAGCGGTATGGTTAACATAAACAACCGGATTGATAATGTCATAAACAAAGTCGATTCCGATGCTTTAAAGTGGAATGATTTGAAGGGGGCCTATGATGCTAACCATGATGGAAAGCCAAGTAAAATTATCAATGTAGCTGATGGTAATATTGCACAAGGCTCGAAAGATGCGGTCAATGGCGGACAACTTTGGGAAACCAATGAGCGTATTAACGGTGTTGAAAAAGATATTAAGCATATCGAAAACAGAGTTGATAATATTTCCACTACGGTTACAAATATTGGTGAAACGGTTGTCAAGATTGAAGATAAGGTTGATCATATTGATAATAAGGTTAACGATCTTGTGGATGGGGTTGTTCTCTATGACAGAGATGAAAATGGCAAAAAAATCAACAAAGTTACTCTGAAAGGTGTCGACGAAAGTGAGCCTGTTACGATTGATAATGTTGCTGATGGTCGCATTGAGAAAGGTTCAAAAGAAGCAGTAAATGGTGGACAGTTGCGTGATTACACTGAACAACAGATGAAAATCATTCTTGATCAATCAAAGCACTATACAGATCAACGGGTAAATAATATTGTTGTCGATGCTATTGATGATGCTGTTGAACGCGCAAACAATTACACCAACATGAAGTTTGAGGCTTTAAACTATAGCATTGAAAATGTACGTAAAGAGGCAAAACAAGCAGCAGCTATTGGGTTGGCAGTGTCTAATTTACGGTACAATGATATGCCTGGAAAATTAAGTGTCGCATTTGGTAGTGGTTTATGGCGTAGTCAATCTGCCTTTGCTTTTGGTGCTGGTTATACATCTGAAAAAGGAAACATTCGTTCTAATTTATCAGTAACGAGTTCAGGTGGGCATTGGGGTGTAGGTGCAGGATTTAACATGACACTGAACTGATAGAAAATTTTCTTAAATTTGCTCCCTGCCTCTGCTTAATTAAAGCAGGGGCATTTTAGTAGAAAGCTTTAACAAAACGCCTTCGGTGAGGGTAAGCATCTTCCTAGAAAAATAATCAACAGACGCAAAAATTATACGAATTTCGAAGAGATTAAAGCTAAAAACTATGTGCTATAAAGTATTAAATTTGAAGTATAAACTTCACAGAAGCATCTTGCAAAATATTGAATGATACTTTTTATTAGCAAAGCCAAGAAAGTTTGTTTGTTGCTATTTTATACTATTCTTTAGCTAACATACCACTATAACAAGAATCATTATAGTAAAAGAGAAGCCAATTTATTTTTCAAAAGATCATACAATTCCTGAAGATATTTTCATTCTTTTGATTTAGACGTTAAGTTAAAGTAATATGAATCTTTTTGAAGGACAATCCTATTAACATATATTGCGAATCCACGTTCTTTTTTAAAAAAGGTCGCCTTAGTCTCATAAAATAAGAAAACGGTGAATACATGAGTTTTCGCTTTAAAAATTTCTAACAGACCAACTTTTTTCAAACTAAATATTTTCTCAAATACACAAACTGAGTCTTAATTTTAAAAATTATAAATCCTATCTTTGATAAGAGCATTTAAATATGTCTTTATCAGTCTCTCTTTAGGAGTTGGTTATCATTTTAAAGTGATCACTTTTTTTAATTTTAGCATTCCAATTTATTTGTAGGCTCGGGAGAGTTATAGGGTTTATGTGCATGATTTGATAGAGTGCTGAATCGATACTGCAAACAAAATATTTTAATGAAAACTCCACAACGCCTAATCTTGTTAGGAAAGTTTGTAAGTTTTATAGATAAAAAATTATTTACACATAAACCCACATAGCATTTAACGAGGCTGCAAATTTTAAGGTCTCATAGAAATATTATATGTTTTGTTGAAAAAATAACACACCACAATTTATAATAATACCTTTGTTAAGAAGAAATTCACTTTTTTCTTGCTATTCTATTTCAGACTTTATAGATGTACAAAAAGTGTATTAGTTAAGACTCATTTTGTTTAAAAAATATCTTTTGAAAGAGCGAAAGGTAGCAAAGCGGGGTGGATGTTATGAATTTAAAGAGAAGTAGTATCAAGAAATTACAATGTGATTTCATCATTACTCTTAAAAAGACAAAATCATTACTAAACGGAAAAAAATCCTCAGAAAACCAAAGCTCCCTTGAAGATTACTTAATTACCATTAAGAGACTACACAATTTTAGCGAAAGACAATTTACTAGTAAATGAAAACCATCAAACATATCGCTTTAAATGTCCAACGAATAAATTGACTGACTTAAGCAAAAAACGTTTAAAATACACTAAGTTAAAACCCCTAATTTAAACACTGATTGAATCTAAATGTGTCATTTACAACACTCATTAATACACCTCTTAATTCTTCACATTTAGACCTGATTATAAAAAGCACATACAAAACACAGCAAAAGAATCAAAATGTCACCAATTCAAAAAACATTACCATTAAATCATAAACCTAATCATTTTTCGGTATTTAACGCGGAAATATGTCTTTTTTATGTTTTAATTTTTTCATTGGAGAATTTATTATGAAAAAATTTTATACCACACGAGCCGCGAGTAATTTAAATTATTCTCGTTTTTCTGATCAGCGACCTTTTGTTAAGGGGCTTTCGTTGGCTGTCATGGTTGTATTTTTATCGAATATTTTCTCAGTAAGAGCTGGTGTGACAGGGAATTCTGTAGATGTAGAGCCTACGAGCGTTCAAGAAACAGCATTAGATAATACTCCAACAACATCGCGTATTGGTGTGACTGCAAGTCATGTTAGTGAGGCAGAGCCATCCTTAAGTTTTTCTATGCCTGCAACTGAGCAAGTATCAGCATTAGAGAGTGATCCAGCAGCGTTAAGAGTAGATGTGTCAGCAGACACTGAATCTTTAGAAGCAAATAATGTTAAGAGAAGAACACGCTTAAGAAGTTTCTCTCTACCTGAAGCTTTGCTAGTTTCGGCATTGGAGGGTAATTCAACAGCAATCAATGTAGATGATGTGTCGGAAGATACTAAAGCCCTAGGAGCGGGTGCTCTTAATAGAAGTTTCTCTATGCCTGAAATAAACCAACCAATGGCAAGAGGCTTTAAACCCTTTAGTGCAAGGGCGCCTTACATCGCAAGAGGTGGCTTGCCATTAGGTGAAGGAGCAAAAGCTCGAGCATCAGGAAGTATTGCAATAGGGCAGGACACTTACCACAATAATTCATCTTCTGACTACTGGGTAGGTCCAGTAGCGGAGGGAGAAATGTCAATAGCTATAGGGATATCGGCAACGTCATTAACGACTGGGGCAATGGCTATAGGTGGAGGTGCTGAAGTGAAGGAAAAAGATGCTGAAATGGCTGTAGCTATAGGTTATGATACAGTTGTGAGTGTTGCGAAGGGTATTGCTTTGGGTGCAAATACTAATGCTATAACTGCAAGTGGCATTGTAGGTTATAATCCTAAGACAGGGGTAGCTTCAACATTAGATGATGTTACATGGAAATCGACATATGGTGTAATGAGTATTGGTGTGTTTAGTGATAATAAGCCCGTTGAAACACGGCAGCTTGTAGGTCTTGCTGCTGGAACTGAAGATACCGATGCGGTGAATGTTGCACAATTAAAAGAATTGCGAGAAATGGTCGTAGGAGGTTGGAAGTTCACGATTGACGGTGAAAATGCTACCGACGTTAGTTTAAACTCAGAAAATGCGATAGATTTTTCTGCAGGAAGTAGCAATTTGAAAATTGCAACAGGTGACAATAAACTTTCAAGAGCCGCTGAGGGCAATAAGGTAATATTTGATTTATCGGAAGATCTTACGCTCCACAGCGTAAAATTGGGGGCAAGTATTTTAGATGCAACAGGTCTCATAGTTGCTGATGGTCCAAAGATAACGAAGGACGGCATCTCAGCGGGGAGTCACAAGATAACAGAAGTTGCACAGGGAACTGCAGATACCGATGCAGTGAATTTTGAACAGTTGAAGACAACTGAAACAAAGATCGAACAACAAGTAGCATCCAATAGTTTTGTAAAACAAGATGACAATGCGAAGCACATCACTATTGGTAAGGACACTGACGGCGATAAAATTGATATTGCCAACAACGAGGGGCAAAAACGCACACTTACTGGTATAAAAGATGGTGCACTTTTAGAAGATTCAAATGAGGCAGTAACAGGTTCACAGCTTTATTCACTGGGCAATGAAGTTGCAAAATTTCTTGGTGGTAATGCTAAGTATGAGAATGGTAAATGGACTGCTCCAAAGTTTACGGTTAAGACTGTCAATGAGGATGGCACTAAAGTTGAAGAGCAGAGTTATAGCAGTGTAGCGGAAGCGTTTACTGGTGTGGGTAGTTCTTTTACGAATGTTAACAAAAAAATTACTGATGTAAAAAATTCTGTCACGAATATTAAGAATGAAGTTACAGAACAAGTTAAGGATGTGATTACCAAAGTTGAAGGTGATAGCCTTGTAAAACAAGATGCTGATACCCAGCATATCACGATTGGTAAAGGCACTGGTGGTGATAAGATTGATGTTGCCAATAATGATACAGAAAAGCGTACACTTACTGGTTTGAAGGAAGGAAATCTTTCAGCAGATTCCAGTGAAGCGGTAACAGGTTCACAACTTTTTGCAACCAATAATAATGTAACATCTCTTGATGATAATATCTCGAAATATTTGGGTGGTGAAGCTAATGTTCTCAAAGGTAAAGCACCAACCTATAAGATTGGGAACACATCATATAGTGATGTTGGATCTGCATTTGCAGGTATAGACAGTTCGTTTACAGAGGTTAAGAATGAAATTACTAAGGTAGAGAATTCTGTCACGAATATTAAAACTGAAGTTACAGAACAGGTTAATAATGTGGTTACCACAGTTGAAGGTGATAGTCTTGTTAAGTGGGAAGAAGATGGGCAACTCATAAAGATTGGTGCAGAAAAGCACGGTAATATAATCACTATTGCTGATAAGGAAGGTAAGGATAGAAAACTTTCTAATGTGCAAGCTGGAGATTTATCTAAAGATTCAACAGATGCAGTCAACGGTTCACAGCTTTTTGTAACCAATAAGAATGTAACATCTCTTGATAGTAGTATATCGGAATATTTGGGAGGTGGAGCTAATGTTCTTGAAGGCAAGCAGCCAACTTACACTGTCCAGAGTCAAACATATCATAATGTTGCCAATGCTTTTGAAGGTATAGATAGTTCTTTTACGGAGGTTGACAAAAAAATTACTGACGTAACAAACTCTGTCACGAATATTAAAACTGAAGTTACAGAAAAAATTAATAATGTGATTACCAAAGTTGAAGGTGATAGTTTTGTTAAACAAGATTCTGATACTCAGCATATTACTATTGGTAAGGATACTGGTGGTGATAAAATTGATATTACCAACAAGGAAGGACAAAAACGTACATTTACTGGTTTGAAGGAAGGAAACCTTTCAGCAGATTCCAGTGAAGCGGTAACAGGTTCACAACTTTTTGCAACCAATAAGAATGCAAAATCTCTTGATGATAATATCTCGAAATATTTGGGTGGTGGAGCTGAAGTGCTTCAAGGAAAAGAACCAACCTATAAGATTGGGAACACATCATATAATAATGTTGCTTCTGCATTTTCAGGTATAGACAGTTCTTTTACTGAGGTTAACAATAAAATTACTGATGTAAAAAATTCTGTCACGAATATTAAAACTGAAGTTACAGAACAGGTTAGTAATGTGATTACCAAAGTTGAAGGTGATAGTCTTGTTAAGTGGGAAGAAGAAGGGCAACGAATAAAGATTGGTGCAGAAAAGCATGGTAATATAATCACTATTGCTGATAAGGAAGGTAAGGATAGAAAACTTTCTAATGTGCAAGCTGGAGATTTATCTAAAGATTCAACAGATGCAGTCAACGGTTCACAGCTTTTTGTAACCAACAATGATGTAACAAAAAATACGAATAACATTATAGAAGCAAATACTAAGATTACACAGAACGCTACTGATATAACAAAAGCAAACAGTAATATATTTTCTCTTGATAAGAATATCTCGGAATATTTAGGTGGTGGAGCAAATGTGCTTGGAAGCAAAAAGCCAACCTATAATTTATCTTCTATTGCAGACGATGGTACAATAAACAACAGCGCTTCATTTAATGATGTTGGTTCAGCTTTTGAGGGTCTTGATACGAATATCAAGAATGTAAACACGCATGTAGAAAAAGTAGCTAAGGACGTTCAAACGCAAATTACACAAGCGGTTCAAAATATTAATACAACAATTACCAATGTTACAGAAAACAACCTTGTACAGCATGATAATGAAACAGGTAATATCACCATTGGTGCGAAAGAAAATGGCACTATAATTCATGTGGTTAATAATAAAGGAGAGACACGTACTATTACAGGCGTGCGTGGTGGTGATCTCTCAGCAAATTCAAATGAGGCAGTAACAGGTTCACAGCTTTTTGCAACGAACACTAATGTAACCCAAAATACCACTGATATTAAAAAAGCAACTGATAAGGTTACGAAGAATTATACTGATATAACATTATTAAATAGTAACATATCGAAATATTTGGGAAGTGAAGTAAATGCACTTTCTAACAAAGCACCGACCTATATTATCCAAGAACAAAAATATAATGATGTAGCATCTGCATTTACCGGTGTGGATAGTTCTTTTACAAAGATTAATAATGACATTACCGATGTAAGAAATGACATAAAAAATTCTGTCACGGAGATTCATAACGAGATAGCTCAAAAGGTTGATCAAAATGCTCTATTATGGGACGATAAAGCACAGGCCTTTGTAGCTCGTCATGAAAAGAAGAAAGAAGAAAAAAGTAAAGCTATAGCGACACAAGAAAATAGCAAAATTACCTTTCTTTTAGCTGGAGATATTTCTAAAGATTCAACTGATGCAGTAACAGGTTCACAGCTTTATTCCGTGAGTAATATGCTTGCAACTTATTTAGGGGGCGGAGCTGGTTATAATGATGATGGCAAATGGAGTGCACCAACATTTAAAATTAAGACATTTAAGGATGATGGTAGCCCTGAGGAGAAGAGTTATGACAATGTAGCCGATGCTTTGAGTGGAGTTAGTAATTCTGTTACAAATATTAAACAAGAGATCACCAACCAGGTTAATAATGAGATTAGCACTGTGAAAGGTGACAGTCTTGTTAAGAAAGATAAAGAAACGAATCTCATTAACATTGGGAAAGAAGTAGAAGGTAACGAAATCAATATTGCAAACAAAAGTGGTAATGAGCGTATTCTTACTGGTATAAAGAAAGGGGGGCTATCAGCAAACTCAAATGAAGCAGTTAACGGTTCTCAACTTTATTCTACGGATCAGAAGGTAAATACAGCAGCCACGAAGATAGCCGAGTTCTTTGGAGGTGGAGCTAAATATGAGAATGGTCAATGGACAGCTCCAACTTTTACGGTAAAAACCCTCAAAGGTGATGGCCCAGAATTTGAAGAGAAGACTTATAACAATGTAGGGGAAGCATTGGCTGATGTTGGCACTTCTATCACGAATGTTAAAAAGGAAATTACCAATCAGATTAATAATGAGATTACCAAAGTTGAAGGTGATAGTCTTGTTAAACAAAATTCTGATACGAAGCATATCACGATTGGTGCGCAAACGGATGGTGATAAAATTGATATTGCCAACAAGGTGGCGCAAAAGCGCACACTCACTGGTTTGAAGAAAGGAGACCTTTCAGAAGATTCTAATGAAGCGGTAACAGGTTCTCAGCTTTTTGAGACGAATAAGCATATTGCTACTTACTTAGGTGGTGGTGCCGGATATATGAATGGCGAATGGAAAAAACCTGATTTTAAGGTTAAGATAGTCAAAGAAGATGGCAACGTTTCTGATGAGACCTATAATGATGTAGCATCTGCCTTTTCCGGTGTAGGTAGTTCTTTCACGAACGTTAATAATAAAATCACGAATATTAAAAATGATATTACCAAAGAGATTAGCCAAGTAGTCAGTGATAGCGTTGTTAAGTGGGATGAGACGACAAAGTCTATTACCATTGGTAAAGAGAAAGACGGCACAGTAATCAATATTCAAAACAAGAATAAAGTGAATCGAGCCATTTCCGGTGTAGGAGGTGGAGTAATCTCTAAAGATTCAAACGAGGCGGTGAATGGTTCTCAGCTTTATTCTTTAAACGAGCAGCTTGCGACTTATTTTGGGGGCGGGTCTGGTTATAATGGAGAAGGGCACTGGACAGCTCCTAAATTTACGCTTGAGAGCTTCAAAGAAGATGGCAACGTTGCTAATGTGACCTATGATAATGTAGCAGCTGCTTTTTCCGGTGTAGGTAGTTCTTTTACGAATGTTAACAATAAAATTACAGATGTAAAAAATTCAGTCACAAATATTCATAATGAGATTGCTCAAAAAGTTGATCAAAATGCTTTGTCATGGAGTGAAGAAAAACAGGCTTTTGTTGCAACGCATGGCAAAACAGAAAGCAAAACAAATAGCAAGCTTACATCTCTTCAGAATGGTGACATTTCTGCAAACTCAACGGATGCTATTACAGGTGGTCAGCTTTTTTCTACGGACCAGAAGGTAAATACAGCAGTCACGGAGATAGCCAAGTCTTTAGGTGGTGGCGCTGGATATAAAGATGGCAAATGGACTACTCCAACCTTTAAACTCAAAACTTCTAAGGATGATGGTAGCTCTGAAGAAAACGCTTACGATACTATAGCAGGAGCATTTGAAGGCATAGGTACTTTTATCACGAATGTTCAGAATAAATTTACTGAACAAGTTAAGAATGTGGTTGAAAATATTAATACACAGATCACTAACGTTACAGAAAACAACCTTATTCAGCATGATACAAAAACAGGTAATATTACTATTGGTTTGAAAGAGAATGGCACTGAAATCAGCCTTTTGAATAAGGAAGGCAAGAGTCGAACGATTGCTGGTGTTAAGGCGGCGGTAAAAGGCGATGAAGCCGTTAATAAAACACAGCTTGATGACGGCTTAAAGGGTCTTTCTGATGCTCTTCAATCTGAAGATTCAGCGGTTGTTCACTATGATAAAGGTGATAAAAATGGGACTGTTAATTATGCGAGTGTAACGTTTGGTGGTAAAGATAAAACCCCTGTTGCTTTGCATAATGTTGCTGATGGTGTGCTTTCTTCAAAATCACATGATGCGATTAATGGTGGTCAAATTAATAAAATCAACGAGGATGTTGCTCAATTTTTGGGTGGTAGCACATCCTTTAAAGATGGCGTTTTTAAAGGACCAACTTATAATTTGTCGAGTGTTGATGACAAAGGTGAGATCACAGCTAAGACTTTTTCTGATGTTGGCTTAGCTTTTACAGGTCTTGATACAAATATCAAAAATGTCAATAAACGTATTAAAGAAGTTTCTCAAAGTGTTGCGCAAGATTCTTTATCTTGGAGCAATTCTGATCATGCCTTTGTTGCAATGCATGGGGAAGAAAAAACAAAGAGCAAGATTACGCATCTTTCCGATGGCAATATTGCGTCTGACTCTGCGGATGCAGTTACAGGTGGTCAGCTTTATTCTATGAGTGATGCATTTGCCAAATCTTTAGGTGGTGGCGCTGGATATAAAGATGGCAAATGGATTACTCCAACCTTTAAACTCAAAACTTCTAAGGATGATGGTAATTCTGAAGAGAAGATTTACAATACTGTAGCAGAAGCATTTGAAGGCATAGATACTTCTATCAAGAATGTTCAAAATAAATTTACTGAACAAGTTAAGAATGCGATTAGCAAAGTTGAAGGTGAAAGTCTTATTAAGTTGGATGAAGATAATCAAATAATAAAGATTGGTGCAGAAAAACACGGTAATATAATCACTCTTGCTGATAAGGATAGTAAGGATCGCACTCTCTCTGGTGTAAAGAACGCAGAGAAGTCCAATGAAGCGGTTAATAAAGCGCAGCTTGATGAAGGTGTGACGAAACTTTCTGATAAAATTGAAGATGTACGTTCTGTAGCAGTTTTCTACGATACAGAAGAAGTTTCAGAAAATGCCCGTGCATTTACGAGATCAGCTCGTAAGGCTAAGCAAACCAGTGTAACTTTTGGAAATCCAAAGGAAAGTGCTGTTTCGTTGCGGAATGTTGGAAATGGTAAACTTACAACAGACTCAACAGAAGCCATTAATGGATCACAGCTTTATTCATTAGGTGATAAAACTGCTACATATTTTGGTGGTAATGCGACATTTAAAGATGGTGCCTTAACAGTTCCAACTTATAAGATTTCTAATATTACCGAAAAGGGTGATCTGGAACAGACTAATTATAATGATGTTGGAGCTGCCTTTGCAGGTCTTGATACGAGTGTCAAAAATGTGAACACTCATTTGATGAATGAGATCAAAAAATTTGATGGAAAAATAGCGGATATTTCTCAAGAAGTTAAAGACGATGCTTTATGGTGGAGTAAGGATAAACAGGCTTTTGTTGCCGAGCATGGAGAAGATAAAAATAACAGCAAGCTTACATCTCTTCAAAATGGGGAAATTTCTAAAACCTCAACTGATGCTGTGGCGGGTAATCAACTTTATTCTGTGAGTAATACACTTGCAACTTATTTAGGTGGTAATGCTAGCTATGAAAATGGCAAATGGACCGCCCCTAAATTTACAGTTCAGACGGTCAATAAGGATGGCAATGTTTCTGATGCGACCTATGATGATGTGGCTTCTGCATTTGCTGGTGTTGGTACCTCTTTTACGAATGTTAAAAATGAGATCACAAAACAGATTAGTAATGAAATTTCCAATGTGAAAGAAGACAGCCTTATTAAGAAAGAAGCTGATACAAATCGGATCACTATTGGTAAAGAAGTAGAAGGTAGTGAAATCGATATAGCCAACAAAGATGGTACGGATCGGACTCTTTCTGGTGTGAAAACCGCGACAGAAAATAATGAAGCTGTTAACAAGGGGCAGCTTGATAAGGGTTTAAAAGATCTTTCTATCAGTCTTCAGTCTGATGAATCAGCTGTAGTTCATTACGATAAAAAAGATGACAAAAATGGAACCATTAATTACACGAGTGTGACTTTCGGCGGTAAAGACAAGACTCCTGTAGGTCTTCACAATGTTGCAGATGGTGCAATTTCTTCAAAATCATACGATGCGATCAATGGTTCTCAGCTTTATTCATTAGGTGTTGAGGTTGCAAAATCTTTCGGCGGTGATGCTAGCTATGAAAATGGCAAATGGATTGCTCCAAGTTTCAAGGTTAAGAAATTTGATTCTGATGGCAGTACAAAAGATGAAAGCTATGCAAGTGTAACGGCTGCTTTTGAAGGTGTTAATAATTCTTTTTCGGATCTTCATAAAGAGATTAAAAATGAAATTACCAATGTGAAAAGTAATAGTCTTGTTAAGTGGAATGAAGAGCAGAAACTGATCAAGATTGGTGGTGAAAAAGAGGGTGCAGCAATCACTATTGTTGATAAGGATAGTAAAGATAGAATACTTTCCGGTGTGAAGACGGCAGAGAATGATAATGATGCTGTTAATAAGGGGCAGCTTGATGAAAACGTTACTAAACTTTCTAAAGATATTGAAGATGTCCGTTCTGTAGCAGTTTTTTACGATACAGAGGAAATCAGTGCACTTATGAGTTCAGCATCCCGTAAAGTTAATAAGAACAGTGTAACTTTTGGAGATCCTAGCAAGAGTACTGTTTCTTTACATAATGTTGGCAATGGTAAGATTGCCGAGGATTCTCATGATGCGATCAATGGTTCTCAGCTTTATTCATTAGAAACCGAGGTTGCAAAATCTTTCGGCGGTGGTGCTAGCTATGAAAATGGAAGTTGGAAAGCACCAAGTTTTGCAGTTAAGAAATTTGATACAGAAGGTACAGAGACTGAAGAGAAATATGATACTGTAGCAGCAGCTTTTGCAGAGATGGGTAATTCTATCACGAATATCCACAATGAAGTTAAAAAGGAGATTAGCAAAGTAGTAGAAGATAGCCTTGTTCAGCAAAAGAAAGAAGGCGATCCTATTACCATTGGTAAGGAAACAGATGGCACTATAATTAATCTTCAAAATAAGAATAATGAGAATAGAACTATTTCCGGTGTGATAGGTGGAACAATTTCTAAAAATTCAATTGAGGCGATCAATGGTTCTCAGCTTTATGCATTGGGCACTGGAATTGCAAAATCTTTCGGTGGTGGTGCTAGCTATGAAAATGGCACATGGACTGCTCCAACATTTACATTTAAGACTGTTAATGAGGATGGTTCGAAAGTTGAAGATACGGTCTATCATGATGTAGCGGATGCTTTTGCTGGTGTTGGTACTTCTTTTGAGAAACTTCAAAAAGAGTTTACTCAAAGCAATACGGCGGTTACTGAAAATATTAAGCAGAATGCCTTGTTGTGGAGTGATGAAGATAAAGCGTTTGTAGCGCAGCATGGTGATAATGGTGCAAAGAGCAATAGTAAGATTATGTTTCTTTCCAATGGTAACATTGCAGAAGGTTCAACGGATGCAGTAAATGGTTCACAGCTTTTTGAAACAAATAAGAATATTGCGACTTATTTAGGTGGTAATGCTCAGTATAGTAATGGACAATGGACCGCTCCGACATTTACGGTTAAGCAATTTGATTCTGAAGGCAGCGTTACCGATGAGACTTATAATGATGTAGCAACGGCCTTAGCAGGTGTTGGTAGTTCTTTTGCGATTGTTAAAGATTCATTTACAAATATTAAAAGTGAGATTGAAAAAGAAATTACCACTGTTCAAGGTGATGCGTTATTGTGGAGTGCTGAAGAGAATGCTTTTGTAGCGCTTCATGGCAAAGGGGACACAAGAAGCAAAAGCAAACTGAAGTCCCTTTTA
>NZ_JBTTDI010000016.1:0-20012 GCF_055796185.1 Bartonella sp. P12B
TAGGGTGTTCCTGTTAGGGTGTTCCTGTTAGGGTGTTCCTGTTAGGGTGTTCCTGTTAGGGTGTGCCTGTTAGGGTGTGCCTAGAGGATAGATAAAAAATGATGATGGGACATAAAAAACTTGACAAGGTAAATCTCAAGAAGTATCATAATGATACAATTACAATTGCGCGCTTTTGTCAAAGCAAGTGAAAAGCGGGGAGATGCATTTCATATGTGGGGCAAAATCTTCGTAAAAAAATTTACAGAAATCCAGAAATCCCTTGTAACCGTTGTAATTTGGTAACCTTCGTAATTTTTCAAAAAATCCAGAAGGATCTTTGGTTTTTGCTTAGAGATGCTGGTTCGTGTCGTAAATTTTCAGATCTTGGGTTCTCAGATCTCGTGCTTGCAAAAATCATAAGTTTTGTGTTCTCTTCGAGCAGATTAGTTGTGAGAAGCAGTGGTCATTTGATAATTCTTTGTGATCATCCCTTGAATTTTAGGGGCTATCGGAAGAATTGTAGGGGTTATCAGAAACTCGATGCGTTCATCAGTCAAATTCGTGTGTATCATCAATAAGTTTTTGGGTGCTTGAGGAATTGGATGCTTGAGGAATTCCTAAACAGTGTTTTGTTCTGAAAGAATCTGAAAAGAAGAGGTCTTAGAAAATTTTGTCTGATGGACTATTTTTGCTCATCCTTTGGCTTGATGACTTTGCTGGGTGCTTAAGAAAAGTGGGGGATGGGATAAGTTTTTGCGGTTTTTTATGAGAGAATCCTCTTCTTATTCTCATCTCAAGAGGGCTTCCCTTCTAGGAGGAGCGTTCTTCTTTTTATCTTCTCTTGCTTTTTTCCCTTTTATGTTTGCTTTATTGCGGGGGCAAAAAGGAAAATTGCTTGGTTTTTGAGAGAATAAAGAGAATGACCGTAAGAAGAGGAAGAAGCCTGTGATAAAACGGCGAAAAACCTTTATTCAATTATCCACAAAAGGATGCGTATCCGGCAAAGGATTACTAAAATGGTTCATGGTCGTGCCTAAACGCTCTCAATGATTTTGATCTTTTAACAAAAGACTTTTCATTATTTTCAAAATTTCGTCCCTGATTTTACACTCTTTTCTGTCGTGGGAGGCGTTTTTCTTTATTTGAAGGAACATCATGATGGCTGATGAACTTTGTCTTCCTTTACGCCGAAAAGGGCGGAAAAAAGGTGCTTTGAATAAAACAACAAAGCGCTTTAATGAAGCCCTTCTTACTGCTGCTGAGCAAGCCGGATATCACTATGGTGAGGATGGGTTGGTCTCTTATCTCCAATATCATGCTCTTAATAATCCTGTGCCTTTTTTTTCGCTTCTTGCAAAGGTTTTGCCTTTGCAAGTGACTGGAGAGGCAGGGGGCGATGTTAAAGCCGTCTCACGTGTGGAGATTGTGCCAGTGGTTTCAAAAGACGCAGTGCTTGGAGACGATTCATGAGGCGGTGGGGGCGTGAGGGGCTGCCGTGGTGGTGTGGGATGTGTCTTTGGAGCGTTTTGTGGTGGAGGTTCGTGCTGATTGAGACCTTGCGTGGTGATGGTTTCAATGTGGTGCGTGGGTTCGTTATTGGAGAGACGGGGGCGGTGAGCTATTTTGCCTGTTGAAAGTGTGGCGGTGGTTTCAAAAGACGTGGTGCTCGGAGACGATTCATCAGGCGGCGGGGGTGTGAGGGGCTGCCGTGGTGGTGTGGGGCGTGTCTTTGGAGCGTTTTGTGGTGGAGGTTCGTGCTGATTGAGACCTTGCGTGGTGATGGTTTCAATGTGGTGCGTGGGTTCGTTATTGGAGAGACGGGGGCGGTGAGCTATTTTGCCTGTTGAAAGTGTGGCGGTGGTTTCAAAAGACTTGATGCTTGGAGACGCTTCATCAGGTGACGGGGGCGTGGAGGCTGCTGCCGTGGTGGTGTGGGATGTGTCTTTGGAGCGTGTTGTAGAAGGTTCGTGCTGATTGAGACCTTGCGTGGTGATGGTTTCAATGTGGTGCGTGGGTTCGTTATTGGAGAGGCTGAGGTGGTGAGCTGTTTTGCTTGTTGAAAGTGCGGCGGTGGTTGCAAAAGACGCAGTGCTTGGAGACGATTCATCAGGTGGTGGTGGCGTGGGGGCTGCCGTGGTGGCGTGGGATGTGTCTTTGGAGCGTGTTGTGGTGGAGGTTTGTGCTGATTGAGACCTTGCGTGGTGATGGTTTCAATGTGGTGCGTGGGTTCGTTATTGGAGAGACGGGGGCGGTGAGCTATTTTGCCTGTTGAAAGTGTGGCGGTGGTTTCAAAAGACTTGGTGCTTGGAGACGATTCATCAGGCGGCGGGGGCGTGAGGGGCTGCTGCCGTGGTGGCGTGGGATGTGTCTTTGGAGCGTGTTGTGGTGGAGGTTTGTGCTGATTGAGACCTTGCGTAGTGATGGTTTCAATGTGGTGCGTGGGTTCGTTATTGGAGAGACGGGGGCGGTGAGCTATTTTGCCTGTTGAAAGTGTGGCGGTGGTTGCAAAGGATGTGGTGCTTGGAGACAATTCATGAGGTGGCGGGGGCGTGAGGGGCTGCCGTGGTGGTGTGGGATGTGTCTTTGGAGAGTGCCATGGGGGAGTATGGTCCCTCTTGGGTGCGGTGGTGTGTACTGCTTGGACGTTTGGGGCTTGAGACTTGTAGTGTTTGAGGTTTTATGACAACGGCGCAAATTGCTCTTATTCCGAAATTGCTGCCCGTTTTTGCCGGAAAGGCTGATGTGCGAGCCGCTTGGGGAGGACGGGGATCTGGAAAAACCCGTTCTTTTGCTCTCATGTCTGCGGTGATGGGATATCGCCATGGAAAGGCTGGAGAGCGGGGGATTATTCTCTGTGCACGGCAATTTCAAAATTCTCTCAATGAAAGCTCGTTGGAGGAAATTAAACGGGCGATAGAAATGTATCCTTTCCTGCAAGACTATTACGAAATTGGCGATAAATATATTAAGTCAAAAGATGGACGGATTGTGTATGTTTTTGCCGGTCTTGATCGTAATATTGCAAGTATTAAATCAATGGGGCGGGTGTTTCTTTGTTGGGTGGATGAGGCGGAACCGGTGACGGAAACCGCTTGGCAAACCCTCATTCCAACTTTGCGTGAGGAAGGAAAAGATTGGAATGCCGAACTATGGGTGACATGGAACCCGTGCCGAGAAAATGCGCCTGTGGAACAACGTTTCCGAAATGTTGATGATCCCAATATCAAGGGGGCTGAAATCAATTGGCGGGATAATCCGCAATTCCCTGAAAAACTGAATCGAGATCGAAAAGCCGATTTAGCACAAAGACCTGAACAGTATAACCATATTTGGGAAGGCGAATATATGCAAGCTGTTCAGGGGGCTTATTATCAAAAAGCACTGCTCGAAGCTGAACAGGAGGGGCGTATTACCACTGTTCCGCGTGATCCACTCATGCAGGTTAAAATCTTTTGGGATATCGGAGGAACAGGGGCAAGGGCCGATGCGACCGCTTTATGGGTGGCGCAATTTGTGGGACGGGAAATTCGTGTCCTCGATTATTATGAAGCGCAGGGGCAACCCCTCTCAGAGCATGTGGGGTGGGTGTTTCAAAGGGGATATGATAAGGCGCTGATGGTCTTGCCCCATGATGGCGCGACTAAAGATCGTGTCTATAATGTTAGTTTTGAAAGTGCGCTCCAACAGGCGGGGTTTCAAACGAAAGTTATTCCTAATCAGGGGATCGGGGCGGTCAAAATGCGTATCGAAGCGGTCAGGCGATTGTTTCCTGCTATATGGTTTAACCGTGAAACAACACACGCGGGGCGAAAAGCGCTCGCTTGGTATCACGAAAAGCGGGATGAACAACGAAATATCGGGTTGGGCGCTGAACATGATTGGGCAAGCCATGGGGCTGATGCTTTTGGACTGATGTGCGTGGCTTATGAACAACCTCAGGCGAGACCCAAAAAAACTGCTTATCGCTCGCTTCACCATTCTCAAACTTCATGGATGGCTTTTTAAATGAATAGTTCTCATAATTCTTTCGATCCTTTAGAAACCCTTGAAAATCAGGCGCTGTTTAAAAAACTCGTGGGCTGGTATCATGATGATATTGCCCATGTCGAGCAATGGCGAAAAAATGCCCAAGAAGACTACGATTTTTATAATGGGCGCCAATGGAATGAGCAAGATCTCGCCGCGTTGCGCGAACAAAATAGACCGGTCATGACTTTTAACCGTATTGCTCCTTTGATCAATGCCGTGATTGGCACTGAGCGCAATAATAAAAGACAAGTGCAATTTATTCCACGACAAGAAGGTGCTGCTTTTGCCAACCAGATCCTTACGGGGGCTGCTGAATGGTTTCGTGATGAGGCCGGTGGAGAGTATGAGGATTCTGATGCCTTTCAAGATGCGATCATTTGCGGTATGGGCTGGACAGATACACGCCTCGATTATGAAGAAAATCCTCAAGGAAAACCCGTCATTGCACGATTGGATCCACTGAAAATGGTCTGGGATGCAAGTGCGGTCAAACCAAATCTCATCGATGCGCAGCGCTTGTGGTATATTGATGAAAAACCACTGGAGGTAGCCAGGGAAATGTTCCCTCATGTCCATTGGAGTGATCTGAATGCTGATTGGGTGAAAAATCAGAGTATTTCGTCGCATATGAGCTATAGTGATCAACGCTATCATGGAGATGGGGAGGAGGGGGCAAATTTTCAGAGCCCTAAAATGGTCACATTGGCTGAATGCCGATGGTTCGAACGCGAAGTTGTTTATAAGGTTCTTGATCCGTTCAGTGGGATATATAGCGATTATTCTGAGAAGGATTTCCAAAAATTAAAGAGAGATTTTCCTGAAATCCAAGCAACACGTTTGATGAGGAGAGTTGTTAAACGTGCCTTCTTGGGGCGAAAATTGCTTGAAGCACCAGATCAACCCTTGGTGCCTCCTAATCAGTTGGGGTGGGAGTGTATTACCGGAACGTTCGATAAATTAAGCCGACAATTTTACGGTATTGTAAAACCAACAAAAGATCCGCAACGCTGGGCAAATAAATATTTTAGTCAAGTGATGCATCTGCTCAATAGCCAATCAAAAGGTGGAATTATGGCTGAACGCGATGCTTTCGATGATGATCGCCAAGCGGTGGAAAGTTGGGCGCGTGCCGATAGTATTACTTGGTTGAAAAGTGGCGCGGTCTCGGGGGGGAGGATTCAGCCTAAACCCGTGGCGCAATTTCCGCAAGGATTCTTCCAGCTGTTTAATGAAGCAAAGAGCGCACTCGAACAGGTGACCGGATTGTCTTCTGAATTTATTGGTACAAGGGCGGTGAACCAACCAGGTATCCTCGAACAACAACGGCGCCAATCGTCGCTCAATCTGTTGGCTTCTTTCTTTGATGGCTTGCGGCGATATCGACAAAGACAGGGGAAAATTATTCTCTATCTTATTCAAAACTATCTCTCCGATGGGCGGTTGGTGCGTATCGCTGGTGAGGAAAATGCTCAATATGTGCCGCTAACACGCGAAATGATTACCAGTTTGGAATATGATATTGTTGTTGATGATGCGCCTACAAGTCTTAATGAAAAAGAGCGGACATTTGCAATTATTATGCAATTGCTGCCTTTGATGCAAAATTTCACAACGCCAGAGATTATGCTTGATCTGTTACGCTATTCACCTTTGCCTGCATCGCTCATCCATAAAATTGCTATCAAAGCGCAAGCGAACAATCTAGAGGAGCAAAGTGCTCCTGTGCAAAGAGACCATGCTGGAGAAATGCTTGAGGGTAATGCTGGAGTGGAACAGCTGGTGCAAGCTGTTTTGCAAAATGTAAATGCGTAAAAGTAAACGGCTCGCTTTGGAAAAATATCATTTTATCGCTTGAAAAAGAAAAGGCTAACAGGATGGATCAGGAATATCTAACGCCCGCAGAACAAAACCATTTGCAACAGGGCTTTCTTGCTACAAAACAAGATGACAGCGAAAGGGCTGGAGAAGAATCGGCAAAGATTCTGGAAGGTCAGGTTGTAGGGCATCCAAATGCTCACGAACATCAGGAGGGACAGCAAAAGGGTGAGCAACAACAAGAGGGGCAAGGGGCGGTGGAGGGTGACGGACCGCCTGATCCACAAAAAGATTTTATGGGCTATATGCAATGGTTGGGAAAAACACTGCATAAACAGGAATTGTTGCAGGCTAAACAACAACAGAATTCTCTTACTTCTGAAGCACAACAGTTGCAGGCTTTTTTCCAGCAATCTGTTGTGAGCGTGAAACAAAAACATCATGATTTTGATCAGGCTGCCGATTTTATTTACGAGACAAGGGCTAAGCAGTTGGCTGCTGTTACTTCCCTCTATCCGGAAATGGCTGATCCAAAAGCCATTGACGAAGTGATTGGCAATGAGTTGAAGCAGATCTTGCGCGTTTGTGCGCAGAAAAACCAAAATCCTGCTGAAGTCATTTATTCTATTGCGCAAAAAATTGGCTACACAAATGGTGCAAATGATGCCCAAAAAGATGGGGGGCAAAATTGGCAGGAAAGACAGAATGCTGCTCGTACTCTTGCTGCCTATAACGGTTTGACGCCAAGTGGTCCCATTTCTTTGGAGATGCTTGATAAAATGACAGAAGCAGAATTTAATCTTTGGGTTTCTGATCCCAAAAATAAAGCGGCTTTTAACCGCTTAATGGGAGGAGCAGATCTCTAAGAGAGGGATTTGTGAAGGAGGCATGTGAGAAGGGAAGCCCTTGAAGAAGGCTTTTGGTCAAAAGGTTAATGGGAATGTGAGGATTTTGAAAGCATAAATGCAGGGAGAAAATCTCGCATAAGGGGGAAGAGACACGTTTCTAAAAAGGGTACCATCGAGAAAAAAAGAGACAATGGAAAATGAATGCTAAAACCAATGTGATTGTTTCAAACAGAAGGGGAAGTGTTCATTTAACCTTCTTTCTGGGGGAAGAGATCTCTCAAAGGACAGCTTGAAGGGGGATCATGTGAGAAGGGATGCTCTTGAAGCCGAAAAGGGTGAAAAGCACCAAAGGTGGAAGAGGGGAGAGCCTCTTTGAAGATAAGAGCGCAGTGAGGAGATCTCGCATAAGGGGGAGGCGAAGGAGACCAGGCAAAAATTACACAAAATATACAATAAAAATCCACCCTCTGAGAATGAGAAATGTGGAGTTTTAATAGCCGGCTTCTTTGCCGGTTTTTTTCTGTCGATAAACTTTAGAGGATAAAATGACCGTAACTTATATCGGAATTAATGACCCAATGGCAGTACGTACATGGTCTAAATTACTAAACCAAGAGGTTTCAAAAGCAATTCCTATCGCACCATTGATTGGCAATGATTCCAACAGTATCGTCCAATTAAAAGATGAAACAAATAAAGCAAGTGGCGATGCCATTAACTTTAACTTGCGCGTACAGCTGCTTGGGGATGGGGTCAGTGAAGGGCAAACGCTTGAAGGCAATGAAGAAGCCCTCCAATTTCTTAATGATCGCTTGGCGATTAACGAACTCGTTCATGCTGTGCGGGTCAAAAATGAAGGAACGATCGATCAGCAACGTATTCTCCATGATTTGCGGACCGAAGCGAAAAATGGATTGGTCGATTGGTATGCTGATCGCTTGAGTATGATGTTCTTCATTCAAGTTTGCGGATATACCGCAAAAGCGCTTAACTTTGAAGGACGTTCCATTACTCTTAAACCGGTGCATTATGGGTTTAATACACCAACGGCGCCAACTGATAAACGAATTGTTCGTCCTAATGGGAAAACAAAAGATGAAGACTTGAAAGAAAATGATGGTTTTAATCTTAAGTTGATTGATCAAGCCGTTGAACGCGCTAAACTGGCAAATCCTAAAATTAGACCAGTGCGCATTGATGGGGAAAATGTCTATGTGCTTTATCTGCACCCAACCCAAGTGACACAATTGCGGACCAATACAGATGCCGGTCAATGGCTCGATATTACCAAAGCAATCTATAGTGGAAGCCGTCTTAAAAATCCACTCTATGATGGATCCCTTGGAATGTATAATGGTGTTGTTTTGCGGGAAGCTGAACATGTCACGGAAGGGGTCGAATCTGCAACAACGAATAAGGCGGTGCCAAATGTGCGGCGCGCTGTTCTCTTGGGAGCACAAAGTGCTGTGATTGCTTTTGGAAAAGATCGTGGGGCTACACGCTATAAATTGGTTGAAGAGCTGTTTGACTATGAACGGGAGTTCGGGGTCGCCGCTAAGACCATTATAGGAATGAAAAAAACGTGCTACAATTTACCAGGAAGTAACCAAGGCGTCCAGGATTTCGCAACAATCGTTATCCCAACTTATGGAGCGCCTGCTTAAAGAGGCTGCCTTAAAAACGATGCTCGTTTGTAAAATCTTCTCTCCAGCAGAAAAATTTGTTGGGGGGAAGAAAAGCATGACATCTAAAATGTTGCATAGATAAAAGGATTCTGATTGCTTATGACCGTTCCATCCCCTGATGCCAATGATCTTAATCGCATATATTCGAGCCGTTCTAAAACCTTTGCTCATATGGTGGCTCTTATTCAAGATGAAATTGATGATACAACGGCTGAATATTCGACGCAAATTCAAGATTCCATTTTTACCGCTTTGCGTTTGTGTGAAAGCGAACCCCTCTTTTTTAATGGAAAAAGAGAGGAAACTTTTAAAACAAAACGTGATAAAATATGGTATGGGAAAGGTGACGGCGTTTTTATTAGAAAAGAAACAGATGTGGAAGCCGTCTTTTTGGAAACAGATTCTGCGACACAAAAACAATTGCTCTTTGGATCTGTAGACGCGTTGCTACAACAATATGGCGTGGTTCCTCCAATGGGAGAGACTCTTTTTTATACCTTCTGGGATAAAATGATCGGACTTCTGCCTGTACCAGAAAAGGTTAATACCGTACGAATTGTTTACGCGCCTCGCCGTTTTGGCGATGAAGGCGTGCGTGAAGAAGAGGATCCTTGGTTTATCTATGCCTTTGATCTTATTAAAGCGCGTGCAAAATATGAACTCTACAAAAATATCCTGAAAGATCCTGAATATGCTGCTGTTTCTTTTAGAGATTATCAAGAACAACTGCAAATTTTGCGATTTGAAACTTCGCGCCGAAAACAGGCTTCAAATATTCTACCAACGTGTTTCTAAAGGGCTCGTTCTTCATGGTGTAGGGGTTGAGGAGACGTGGATCGTGAATGTTTATAGGGGGGATGGTGGGTGGTTAAGGGTTTCCTCTTTTGAGGAACTTGAGGGTGCCAATTGTGCTGTTTACTGCTGCCTATAGTGTAATTTATGCTTTTCTTACAGAGTTTTATTCCATTGGAGAGGCTCTTTTGTTCAAATAAAATAAGCCTTTGCGATTTGAAATATCGCTTCCGATAAGGTTCTTCAAATATTCTTTTCATGGGGTTCTCAATGGCTTTTTTCCCAATCGCGGATTATCGGCCCGATGTGGCTGACATCAATGGCATCTTTACCGATGAGCTTATCAATGTGTTGCCGGCCGATGGGTCCTATATCCCTATGCCAAGCTTTAAGCCTCTCTCAGAGCCTTGTCCTGATCGTATTTTAGGGGCTCTTGCTGTGAAAACAAAAAATGGCGTGGCTATTATTGTTGGGACAGCACAAAAAATCTACCTTCTCAACAATACAACAATGCAATGGCAAGATATTAGCCGAAGGGGAAAACCCTATTTTGCCAATATCGATGCTCCATGGTCCTTTGCTTTGTTTGGCGATTATGTCATTGCCGTTAATGCCAATGATAAACCACAAGTGATCGATCTTAATCATGATAGAAAATTTAGAAATTTAGGCGGAAATCCTCCGCGAGCCGGTATTGTGCGGGTGTGGGGAGATTTCGTCTGTTTGATGAAATTAACTGAACATCCAAGACGCGTGCATTGGTCGGGGTTGAATGATGCCGAATGCTGGACCGTGGGACAAAAAAGCTGCGATTATCAGGATTTCCCCGATGGCGGATTCGTGCAAGGGGCAACGGAAACAACAAATCCAATCATCTTTATGCGCTCTGCAATCTATGCCGGATCCTTTATCCCTGGCTCTAAGATTATCTTCAGTTTCCAAAAAATCCACGATAAACGCGGGGCGAAAAATGCTGAATCAATCGTTTGTCGTGGAGATCTTGCCTTCTTTGCTGATGAAGGCGGATTTTATCAGATGACCAATGAGGGACAGATTATACCTATCGGCTTTGAAAAAGTTGATAGAACGATGACAACAAAATCGTGTAGTAATAATCTCTACACCCTCTCTGCTGCTATCGATGGCGTGTATAATCGCGTTTATTGGATGATCAATACCGATGATACCGTACAAAAACATATCTTACTCATCTATGATTGGGGATTGCAAAAATGGACCAAAGCAACCGTAGATCTCAAAATGGTTTTACCCATTTTCGTGGCGGGAATGACTTTGGAGGCTCTTGATCGCGTTTCAAAAAAACTTGATGATTTATCCTTTTCGCTCGATAGTAAAGCTTGGAAAAATGAAGCACCTATTCTTGGTGCCTTTGATCATCAGGGAAGACTCGGTTCCTTTTCCGGTAAACCTATGGCTTGTGTGGTGACCTCACAAGAAATGGGGCAAACAAATGGGACCATAACGCGGGTCAAAAATATTATGCCTCAAGTCAATAGTGGTGAGTTCACTTTATCTGTGGGGATGCGTTTGAGGCAATCGATTGAAGAGGAAACTGTTTGGTTGCCGGAAAAAAAGCCTTCTCAGAATACTGGGCAAATTCATTCTCGCGCTAGGGCGCGTTTTTATCGCTTTAAATTGCGAATTCCTGAAGGGGTGAATTGGTCGCATGTGACTGGATTCGATGTGGAATTGAAGGCTGCCGGCATGCGATAGCATGCCATGAAATAAAGGTGCATGCGATAGCATGCTATGAAATAAAGGCGTGTGCGGTAGCGTGCCATGGTAATGAAGGTGTGCGATAGCGTACCATGGTAATGAAGGTGTGTGCGGTAGAATTTGCCGCCTGAATAAAGGAATAGCTGGTAGCGTGCTTTTTGTGGGGGAGGAGGCGCGGTGGTGTACTTCTTCTTAACAGAGTATGTTCAGGGGGGACGATAAAAACATGAGCTTTGCGTGCTTCATAATTGGTAGAGGGTTCTGTTTTAAAAGAAGGTGGGAAGAGTCAACGTTATGACACTGCAACATGAAAGCCAAAATCTTTATTCTGCTCATCTTACTGATCAATGGTCGTGGGGAAAAATAGCTCCCTATCAAGAGGCTCTCAATGCTGCTTTGAAAAAATACGCCAAACGCTTTCCCGATGATGTCTGTTTGAAAACAATTGCTGAAGAATTGACGACTGGGCAAGCTCAATTATGGCTGATCTTAAAAAATAAAACGCAGTTTAGTGCTTTTGCAATGACCAAAGTTGAAAGAACCCTGAGGGGGAAAAAACGCGTTATCCTTTCCGATCTTGCTGGTGAGGGAGGTCCAAAATTGGTCCAATTGATTGAAAAGGTCGAACAATGGGCACGGTCAATTCAGGCTGAGGAAATGCATATGTTTGGAAGATTCGGGTGGGCTAAAATGCTGTCTCGTCACGGATATTCTCGTGATTTTATTCATTATAGAAAGGTTCTCGTCCCATGAGAAAAAAAACAACACCTCAAGTGCAAACAGTAACACAAACAAATGCTCCACCCGCTTGGGCAGCAGATATCTTCAAAAAAGCAAGTGCACAAGCGCTCGATCTTTATAATAAAGGAATTGGTGGAAACGTGTATCAGGGAGAGCGGGTTGCTGGTCTTAGCGATATGACACAAAATGCTCTTACCGGTCTGGAAAGTGCTGCGCGTCAATATAATAATCCAGCACTGACCCAATGGTTTAATGCGCCAACGCAAAGTGCTACAAACCTCCTCAATATGGCAAAGGGAGACTGGATTGGGGGCAATAGTAAATTTAATGCTGCATTGCAAAATGCTTTGAGTAAAACTTCTGATGCCATTAATCAATCTATGTCGGGAGCGGGGCGTTATGGCTCTGGTGCACATACCGGTGTGCTCGCTGATGAGCTTGGAGCATTGGCGACAAGTGCTACTGCACAGCAGTATAATCAAGATGTCAACAATATGATGAATGCTAATCAGATGATTGATCACTCATCGCGGGATCAGGTTAATGCCGCTAACAATTATTATCAAGGGCAAAGTAATGCACAAGCTAATGCTTTGAAGGGCGGGATGATTCAAGATCTCAACCGTCAAAATGCTTTGGATGCTGAGCGGCAAAAATGGACCGAACAAGATAATCAAGGTTGGAACCGGTTGGCGCAATTGTTGAATGTGGGAACACAAGCCGCTGGAAATTACGGAACAAAATCAGGAAACTCAACAACCATGCCTTCCATTACAAAAGATCCATTACGCGATGCTCAGCAAGTGCTCGGACTTGTGGGAGGAATTTTAGGACTTTGTGATGCGAGAGCGAAAGAAAATATCATCCCCGTCGGTGAGAAAAATGGCTATCCACTCTATCTCTTTAATTATAAGGGGCATCCGCAACGCTATCGCGGTGTTCTTGCTCAAGATGTTCTGCGTTTGAATCCCGCTGCTGTTTTTATCAATGCAAAGACAAAACTCTTGCATGTCGATTATGATAAAATCGGTTTTCAAATGAAAAAAATTACACCGTTTAAAAAGAAAATGGCGGCTTTCTTTTCTGCTCTTTTTGCCCGTCTGCGCTTTTTGCAAAAAGGATATGTGCTATGAGCTCGATTTATGATTGGTCACTTGAAGCCTCTGAAAACGCCTACGCTGATGAAAATATAAACTGGGCTGAAGGGCAACCGCCAAGCTCAGTCAATGATAGCGCGCGTGCTATGATGCAACGGATCAAAGAATATCTATTCGATAATGGGGGGGGAATTGAAACAGAGTTTGCCGTCGATAGGCATCATCAAAGAACATCTATTCATTTAGAGACAAAGTCTCCGTTTGAATCATATAGCAATGGTATTGTGGTGCGCTTTAAAGCTCAAGGGGTGAATAAAGGTGTAACAAATGTGGCGTTAAACAGATTACCGACAAGACCCGTTTATAAAATTACATTAGAGGGTATCGCTCCGCTCAGTGGAAGAGAAATTCAAAGTGGCGGTCTTTATGAGTTGGTCTATACCTGCAATATTGCTGGAGAAAATGCCGATGGTTGGTTTTTAACAAATCCTACCACGAGTTCTTCTCAACTTTTACCTCCGGGCTTTGTTGCCTCTTTTGCTATGAAAAATATCCCTGAAGGGTGGCTTTTGTGTGATGGGAGCGCGTATTCACAAAAAGACTATCCAGATCTCTTTAATGCAATTGGTGATAAATGGGGAAGAGGAGGTCTGTCAGGAACATTTAAGGTGCCTGATTTGCGCGATTCACATTCTTCTAGTTCCAGATTTGGCTTTCCAAGACCGCACTTTTCAGTTTCTTCCGATTCTGACTTTGTTTATGCGATTAAAGTGTGAAAATTGAATCTTTTTGCAGCGCTAAACAAGTGCTTAAAGCTGTGTTGAAGCACATGCTTCGGTTGGGCGATGTTGTTTAGACACTTTTTAGTAAATTGTCAAAGGGTGTCTGTAAAAAACACGGCTTGTGAAAATAGGCCAAGGCGTTGATCTTACGTACTCTTTCTTCTGTAACCAATATGAATGAGGTCATAGTATGGCACTTTTTCCATTTTCTATCGCTGATATTGATGAGCCTGAACATATTCGTGTGGTTCTTTATGCGAGTGGACGAATGGGACATGCTCCATTGAATGCATTGTTGAAAAAAAACTGTCAAGATATCGAGAGTCTTGACGAAAAACAAAGCAGAGATATTACACAACTCACTAAGCGTATGGATGCTGTGGAACAGCAATTGAAAACACTTATGAAAGTTCCTAACGATATCCAACAAAATGCTCAACAAAACACTAAAGACAGTAAAACAGAAGGTGAATCCTCCAAAGTAAGCGGTGGAGATCTTCCCATAAGTGCTGCTGCTCGTTGATCTGTCGGTATGGTTTCTGGTATTAAACTCTCTGCTTTTCATGATAGAGCTCTTGATGCTGGTAAAAACGGTATCCAACAAAATGCCCAACAGAGCAGTAAAGAGAGGAAAACAGAGGATTAATCCATACTAGATGATGAATTCTTTACAAGACTGCCTCCTGAAGATCTTGATATGGGTAGATCTGTTGGTGATGCTCTTGTCTTTAAGGATCTTCTCAAGCACTAAAAAGGTTCAAGATTCTATAAGAAAGCTTGCGCTTGGTAAAGGAATCAGAACGGATGCATTGGCTCTCTTAGGAAAAGTGTATTAAGAGAGGGGGAAAGCGTTGTCGTGCATCAGTGAAAGCTCTTTTGTGGCGGAAAAAATTCCATTGTTCCGCAAAGGGATCAATTAAAAGCAAAGTGGGAAACAGCTTCCTAAGAGATTGCGTACAGTTTGAAAAATTATCGACAGATGCGCGAGTGGTCTTTAATCAAGAAGAGGTTTATTGCTTTTGTGTCGTTTTGCAAGAAGAGAGGAATGGACCACAATGTGGATGCAAAAATCTTTTGCAAAGGGGATGCTTTGTGTTGTTCTTGATAAAAATGTCTCCTTTTTGTGCAGTGGGGTTGTAAAAGAGTGCTGTGAAAGATGATGCTATAAATGCATTCTTATAGAATATGCGTATAGAGCCAAGGTCGTTGCTGTTTCTTTGCACCACTGAAGTGTTCAATAGAAATCTTGAGGGAATATTGATAGCAGTGTTTGCTTTGTGAACCGATGAAGTGAATTAAGGGAGCATGAGGGGGAGACCGATAAATAGTGAGGTGGTAAAATTTCTAGCTTTTAAGGAAAGCTTTAACGAAGGCGGGTTGGAAGATACTTTATCGCAAAAAAACGTTTTGATTATGCTTGTGATGGTCTTCATGCGGTTCATCTCGAAAGCAGAGTGAAATTTCCCCAATATTTTTTCGTGAAAAATAACGCAGCAATGACAACGAAAAATTCTCTCTGAACTGCAAAGCAGGATATTGATATCAAAAAATAACTGTATGACTTGCAAAGCACGTCTTTGCTTCATCGAAAATAAATCATAGCGCCTTTATGAAATTTTCTTCAAGAGAGCTTGAGGGGAATGCCTCTCTCCTTTTATTACAGGGGATCTTTTACTACAGTGGGGATAAAAAGTTTTCAACAGAAGTTTTAAACAACAGAGGAATAAAAATATTCACGATCCAGAAAAATATGGCATAGAACAAAAGAAGTGTTTTGGTAAGAAGTTTGACAGTTTGTTACTGGGATACGCATTTTGTGCGTTGATGCTTCTCTCCTTTTTTGCTGTAAAAAGTTTATCTTGGGATGTTAAAGGATATAGACTGTATGGAAAAAAGAATCCGCGCACGGCAAAATGCTTATTTCAAAAAATTATATCGTAAGGGCATGTTCATTGGCTTGGTGCTTTTTTTTCTTTTGGCATTTTGTGTGAGCGCTGTAAAAATGATGGGTTATTTTTCTTCCCAAAAACAAACTGTACAACAGGAGCCTGTTGCATTAACTATTCCAGTCTTTGATCTGCGCGTCTATTGCAAGGAAATTGCTGCTTCAGTAACGCCCGATATGAGAAAAGAAGTTTATCAGCGTTGTTTTAATTCGGAAAGTCAAGCCTATTTTTCTATTCGTGAAATGTGGGATGAACTTTCTGATGTGACAAAAAAACAATGTATAAAAAGGGTACGGCCCGGGGATGGAAATTATTTTCTCTTACGCGATTGTTTTCTCAGTGAAAAAGAGAGAGAAAAAAAGAAAATACGCAATCACTTTTAAGTTTTTACAAGAAAATTGAAACAAAAAATTGAAGAATATGCGAAATTTGATGATAAAGAACAAAGTTTAGCATTCAAAAAAACAGCACATTTTATAAAAATAGACCATAAAAGAATATTTTAAATTCCCCGATAGAAATGCCCCGATAGAAATGATTGTCGAAATGCGACAAAAGCTTTCTTGTTATCGAATGATTTGAATCGTACGACAAATGAAAAAAAACTGGAATATTGTTTATCTGTTTCACGCATTATTCTTTCAAAGTGATGAAAAAGGGCGGGAAAAGCTAGAGCTTTACTTTGCTTTTCAAAAAAGCATGAAGATAAAATCGACAGTCTTGAGTAGCAAAGACCATTTATTTTCCTGTGATGCTGCATTTCTATGCTGACCCTAGAAAATACTGCGAAAAAAGTATCAACACCATAGTGTCTTGCTCTAGTACTTGTTTTGGTGCGTGAATTATTGGCAACAGCTTTTGGTGTTTTGTCGTTGCCGTGCTTGTGTGTTGTTGAGAGCCGTGATGTTAAAGTCTTCCTTGTTTTTTTCAGAGGTTTTTGTCCCTTTTCTTGACAGTTTGGGATTAAGGGCTTTGTCGTTCAGCTGCTTTGTTCAGAGAAAAAGGAGTTATTAAAAGTCTTCTGCTAAAAAGGGATTAAAATTCTTAGACGCAAAATGAAAAGAGCCCTTGGGTGAAAAATTAAGTGTGGAAGTGGCAATGTCATCGGCAAAAACATCTAAACTGGGATTTTTATACTGATTGAATTGTTTGCAAGAGGATCGACATGCTTGACAAGTTTCCAATACAATGCCGTCGGGCACATTTTCGATGTTGTGAAGGGAAACATTCTGCGTTGTTTTACAAAAGGTGCATTGGTTATGCGGGAGAGACCAAAGGGTACCACAATAAAGGCATGAGCAGAATTTTATGGTTTCGTCTAGTTTCCAATCGATAATGAGGTTGGCGGAATGGGCGCCATTGCAAGCAGGGCAGAGATTGCTTTGTTGGGGGATTAAGCTTTGCGTCTCAAGCTGTGAAGCGGTAAGAGAATATAGGATTTGCAATGCACCCATGATAAAAATATGTTCTGCGAATTGTTGTGGAGGGAGTGTTTGATCTAAAAGATTTTGTCCCCAGAGGCGCCATTGGTCTTTTTGTTGTTGTGTGCGAACCAGAGATTCCTGTTTTATTGCTGAAAATGCTTTGCTGAGGAGTGGTAAGGTTAACAGACTTCTAAAAAAATCCTCAATGATGCTTTCGTATAAACCCAAAGTTAATAACTTTTGTCGATCAAAAGGAGGTGTTGAAGGAGCACCAAAAATGCTAAGGGGGCGAGAGAAGTCTTTAAATTTTTCAGTCGATTGTTGTTGAGCATGACAAAAATGAGCCCAAAAAAGGAAAAAATCTTTATCAGAGGAGCTGTTGGATAACTGTGCAAAACGCTCTGCTCGTTTTTTAAATAAAGTTTTCTGATTAGGCAGTATGAAAGCTGGAAAGTGCATTATACTCTTCTCATTCATAGTTTCCATTCTTATTTGTAAAGCATGTATTTTTTTGTTGCAACTTTAATTTTTTGTATGGCATGTGGGTCGTTTTTTCTCATAAATTTATGTTTTGGTATTGTTATACTTGGCTGTTATATTGCTCGTCTTATGTGTTTTCGATTCAATTGTTAATTTTTAAAAATAACCAACAAATTTATAGTGTAGAGAGAAGTTTTTGACAATAAGGGAGACTTGTTGATAAGAAAAGGACTTGAAGAATGCCTTAAGATAAACTATCTATAAGACAAAACAGTTTTTTGAAGCGGGTGTGGATTGTCGCTTATAAAGGGGTTGCTTTAGGGCAGAAGAAAGGCTATGTTCATACCGTGAATGAATTCATGTAGTAACTCGTGGGGAAATTAAGTGCTTATGAATTGAGTGCACATAAAGGGCAGAGAAGAGCAGCATTTTTAGGATAAAGCGGTGATTTTAGAACAAAAAAATGAGTTTCTCTTTATTCTCTGAGGGGGTTGTTTGTTTGCCATGGGTGTTGTACGCATGTTCTCGTTTTTGTTTTTCCACAAGATGGTTAGTTTTTTAATGAAATATGGTCTATTTTTTAAAAAAACACTTGGCTTTTCATGTGAACATCACTAGGTTTCTGCCGGTTAACAGAGAAAGAGGGAATCTTCAACTTCTATGTTCCCTGCTATGTTTGTGATTTTCAAAAAATATATGCTTTTATAAAATATCAGTAGGTATCATTTAAGTGAAATAAAACGCGGATCATTTAACAACCGTATTTTAAATATGACTAGCATTATCGGGAAATAATGCAATGAAAAAGAGTCAATTAAGACACACATACTCCAAAAAGGGATAAAGATGAGGCCACAACAAAATAGACGGGTACGCGGTCGCAATAATAACAATAATAGTAATAACAATAATAATAATCGTCGCGGACCTAACCCATTATCGCGGAATTATGAAAGTAGCGGTCCAGATGTGAAAATTCGCGGAAATGCTCAGCAAATTGCCGATAAATACATAAGTCTCGCACGGGATGCACAGGGGGCCGGTGACCGTGTGATGTCAGAGAATTATCTACAACATGCAGAGCACTATTTGCGTATTATTTTGGCAGCTGTCGGGCAAATGCCCCAAGTGCCACGACGCGATGAAAGCCGTGATGAAAATAATGAACCAGAATATGGTGAAGTAAACACTGAAAGTGAAAAAAGTGATACTGTTCGTTGCGATGTTGAGGCTTCACAAATACAGGCGCAAGAAAAGAGTAATGGACAACACGCTAAGGTGCAAAATGGCCATGCGCGCGCAGAGGCAATAGAGACACAGGCTCTCGAACAGGAGGCAATGAGCCAAGAACAAAGCAGTGCTGAGGAAAGTGTTGAGCCTGTCAAAAAAACACGTCGTCCTGCGCGTCGACGTGCTGTACGTGGTCAAGAACAAGCCCCCCTTGAGCTTTCCGGTTTTGAAACTTCCAAGGAGGCATTAAAAACTTCTCAAAAGGCTGATGAGCCAACAGAAAAAGTTGCCTCTTTTCCTCTCTTGACTGAAGAGATACAGAGAAAACCACGCCGACGTCGGGTGGCAACCTCTTCTGTTGAGGAAAATGCTTAAAGCAAAGGGCGATCTTTAAGTGCTGGTGAAAACTGTTGCCTGTTTAATGAGAGAGTGAAGCAGAGGTTTCTTCCGTCGTCTCAACAGAAAGAACAGCAATCAGTGCACCGCTGTAATAATTGTAAATCATAAATTTTGTCTGTCCCTCTGGTGTTAAAATTTTCAGCACAATATTGTGTTCCGAAAGACTTTGCGACAAAATCTGCGTCCTTTCCGGTAAAAAGAGTGTATGGTGGACAGGGGCTTGAGTGCCGTTGTGAGAGGAAGAGGGCTGCGTTTGTTTGGAAGTTGAACCCGTGACCATAATTTTGTAGACGACTCCAAAGAATACAGCAAGAATGAGGATAAGTGTTATTGAAATAGAAATAATCATTAAACGCATAAGCTTCTTTCTCACGCGTTCTACTGCTGGGGATAAAGGTTGCTCTTGAGAGTGGTCCTCTTGCTGGGCGCAATGGTCTTTTGAGATCTCAATCTGTTTATTGTCCATCATGCTAGACTCTTTTCCTTTATTTCCTTAAAGCCCGATGGGTTTATGCTTTTAAGGTGTTTTGTGCAAGAGATTTGTGGAAGAAAGATTGAGAGGAAATGAGAAAGATAAAAGATCTGTTTCATGCTCGTGAGACGCCTTATCATCTCTCTTTTGGCTTTTAACGAGAAAATTGCCTCGATTGGTTACAAACCAGTTCAACTTTACTTGTTGTTGTAAGTTTGCCTGTATGCTTGTGCATTGGGCAAAAATTTGCTGCCCATAAGAGGAAAACTTTTTGGTAGATGGTATCATGGCTTGTTCACAGTCTTGCGCTGTTTTGTAGGTTTCGACCATGGTCTTGTTCGTATAGCATCTGTTAAAATCATCTGTGCATGAAACCAATAAAAGAATAAAAACAAGGTTATTCATAAGATATTTTCCAAATGAGAGGTTGACAGCATGGGCACCAATTTGTCAGCCTAGAGGCTTTTCTTTATGAACAAACGTTTTTAAAGGTTTTTGGTTCCGTCCAAGGGTTCCGTCCAAGGGTTCCGTCCAAGGGTTCCGTCCAAGGGTT
>NZ_JBTTDI010000017.1:0-18563 GCF_055796185.1 Bartonella sp. P12B
TGCTAGAAACACGGCGTTAAGTCCGTTGTTACACCTTCCCTATAAAAAGGTATTGTATAGTGTAACCACACCCGGCATAATGAAAAATTATTGCGACTTCCCATAAAGCTCTTCTCTTAAGAAAGCCAATCCTTTTGACGTTATTTTAGTTGATGGTAGCAACTTTTCTGTACCATCCGGCTTTTGAATCATGATGGTCGTGCAATCCATAAGACCTTTTTGGATTTTATCTTGATAAGGTAATAATGGGCTACCTGGTCCCCTTCTATAAGCCCATCCATATCTTCTTAAGTAATCACTTAAATCCTTAGGTCTTACTTCTAATACTTTAGATGCTTCTATAATACCAAATAAGCCATCTGAACGTTGCAAGTGTTCAAGAGCCATTGCTTTTGGTTTAAGAGTATTTACTTCGCTTTTTAAAGCCTCTAATTGTGTGATATTTTCTAAAAGCAGCTTTTTAACAAAGAGAGGGTCTTCTAAAGCACTTGCAAGATTCGTTTCCGGTGTTGCTGCTTGCTTTGCACGCCGTTCACATTCGATAAAGTATAAACGGGCTTGTTTCCCTTTCTGATTATTCTCAAGCATAGAAAGTTCTTTGGCTACACTGAGAGTTAAATGATAATCTTTAGAGGGGCGACCACCTTGGAGGTTTTCCCCAAAATTGGTGAAAACTAAATAATCCTGATTTTCTAATAAATTATATTTGTTGATGCGATATTTAATCCAAGTAGAGAAATCTTTACCTACTTCTAAAAACGCATGCAATTCACGAGCATTAACAGTTTGAACTAATTCACCGTTAATTTCAGTTTGATTAATATCTATTAAATATTGAGACATAATTTCACCTTGTGATGTTAATCGTTTTTATTAACGCTCTCAAAGAATGCCGGGAGCTTCAAAACACAGCGGCAAGTCCGTTGTTATGCTTTCCCCTCGAAAGGGTATTGTATGACATAACCACACCCGGCAATCCCCTCATCCCATGCTAAAAGCACATTCTGAGAAAACACTTTACAATTTGCAGAAAAAAGATTAGTAATGAGAATCACGCTTTCCTGCTTTTAAAGTGTTTTGAAGCGTATGATTCGCTAATATCCTATTCGTGTTTTACTGTCAACACGTTTTTACGATTTTTTTTCATTTTGGTTTTTATTAATCATTTTCTCTAGATTTTGCTTATGAGAGTTACCTGTTTTGGGAATTTTCGCCAATTTTGGCGAAAAATACAAACGAGCCTCTCTACCTTTCTGATTATTCTCAAGCATAGAGAGCTCTTTTGCGACATTTAGTATGAGGTAATATTCTTTTAATACCACATTTTGACGTTCGCCAATTTTGGCGAGCGCAAATCTTGTCCTTCTATAAAGTTGTATTTGGTAATACGATCTTTAATCCAATTGGAAAAGTCTCGTGATAATCTTTACGATTATGACCACCTCTACCTTTGCTTCCCAAAATAGGGAAGCAAACAAAGTCTTGATTATATTTTTTGACTTGGAAGATTGTAACAATTTTGAGGTCTACCTTGTGTGTCTAAAATCAGCCAGCCCAAATTTGGGCTCGCTAAATTTACTCACCTCACTTTTGAGCCCAGTGCTTTCACTGCTTTTTTTAGCTCCTTATCGATATCATAAGCTTGTGAATAACCTACCTCACCATCATCTGTAATTTCGCAAATCAACGGTTCATTCCCTTGCTTGTGTCTCGTTTTGTTCATTTCGTCTATCAACGCATCATAACTCAAGACTGAAGTCGGTATGTTACCACCATAAACCCATGCTTTCACTTGCGCCTTGGTACTGTAATCCACATTGGTTGGGATCTCGTGATATTGTCCTCCTTCAAAAGCCTCGTATTCTCTCAACCCATCCTCATATTCATAAAGGTTATAAAAATACTCAGTGACTCCTAATCCCCATGGTGCATGCCCTCTTGCCGTTGCAATAAACTTTTTTTGCGGTTGTTTACGTTTTGTTAAAAATAAATATTTAAAAATCCCCATGCTTTTAGTCCATAATTTTACCTTTGGTCTATTTGCCTCAAAATTGGCTGTACAGAGCGTTTTTAGTTTTTTACGTGTATTTCATCAAAAAATCTTTAAATTGCTTTGTACGGTCTTTTTTATCGATTTAAACGCATATCTAATCCAGTATCTGATGCAAATTTTCATCACTTCGCTATCTATTTAACCTTTTTCAATACATCTCCTATGCCACTAAAAGCTTTCTCAAGCTCTTGCTTGTGAACAAGAGTTATGGGTCTAAAATGATCTTTCGCTGTTTTTTCTTTTGCTGCTTTTTCACGTGTATTTTCAATCGCTCTACGCACACTGCCGGCTTTTGAAAGAAGGGTGTTTTCTATGCTTTGGCAATAAGCTAAGAGCTCTCCGCAAGTGGGCATAAATGTTTTTGATACCCCATTTGCTTGACCAATTACGATATCTTCAACACCCTTTTTCAGGGCATATGACGAAATACGGTCCAGCAACATGCCATAGGATAAAACGACGGCTTTGGCATCTGTATTCGCAGGGACCCGCATGCTTGAAAGCAGAAAAGAAGCTTTTTCAATCTCCTCAACGGAAGCTTTCACAGAGAGCAAGGTTTCTAGACGATTGCAAGCATCTAAGGTTTGTTCCTCCTCCTGTTTCGTCAATGTATTCCCAGCTTTCAGCATCAATGGATACCCCGGACTGATCATCTCGATAATCCTGTCTAGATGCGAGATGATTTCTGAGTTCGCTAAAGCCTTCTGCAAGCTGCTTTGTGAAAGTTTTCGGAGTGAATTTTCCATAATTAGCACCTATTTGATTAATTTTATGATCTTTTGAGTTTCTGATCCAATTGCGCCATGTCGCTTGCCAATCGACCTTGGTTGCATCCTTGCCTGTCTTGGCTTTCCAATAATCTCTAAACTTTGCGATTTCGACTTTCACCCGCTCTGGAGGCAAGCCCTCTGCAATTGCGAAATCGTAATCCGGTTCAAAATCGTCCGGTAATCGACAGCCGCGATCAGTTCTTGCCCGTTTTGTTTTTTTGGGAATGTTTTCTTGCTCGTGAATGGGAGGTTGATCCTCTGCCACCGTTTCGATTGCATCTGCTAACTTTTCGCAATCATGATCCTCTGATGGTTCATAACCCTCATCAACAATTTCGATATTTTCAAAATCAATATCGTTTTCTTTTTTTGCTAATACGATAGTATTAGTTTTTTTATTATATATGTTAATGTTATTGTTATTGTGTTTCATCATGAGGTCATCATGACTCATCGTGATCTCATCATGATTTTTTGATGAGTTATCTTTATGCTTATTCTTTTTAGTATTTGCTGCTTTGATAGCTTTTTCTGAAAGCTTATTTAAATTCTCATTGCAATTTTTTAATTCTTCTTCAACGTCGAGATTCCATAATCGACCATCTTCTAAACGAATTATGCACCCCTCTTCTAACAAAACATTTAATGCTGCCTCAAACCTCTTAACTGAATAACCAGTATAATGAGATAAGACCTTAAGATTACAAACAAGAGGTTCACCAGTACGAAGCATGCGAAACCGCAATCTCATATATATATTACCTTCTACAGGAGGTAGGTAATCGACAACTATTGCCCACTGCTCTGCATTAAGCCTTGTCCAAGCTAACTTAGTTGACATATTTCACCTCCGTTTCTTCATTATTATTAAAGGCAAAATTATCTAGCTCTTCACTAAGGCTATTGAGTTCCTCCTCAACTTTTAAACTCCATAAACGACCATCTTCTAAACGTATGATCTTTTCATCACGTATTAAGGTGTCTAATGTGTTTTTTAAAACTCTTATTGAACAACCTGCCCATCGTGCTAATTTGGGGGCATCTTCAATAATAGGGCGGCGCTCTTCGCACATATATAAGACAAGAGTCATATAAAGACCTTTTTCTACTATACTCATGCCACTAACATCTACAATCCATTGCGATGAAAAAAGCCTCGTCCACGGTAACTTAGTTGACATGCATTTCCTCCCCTTTATGCTTATGCCATCTCGCTATCGCTGCTTTCGAAGCGCGCTTTGAAAATCTATTATAACCATGTTCAAAAGAGGCGGACCCATGCCATAAATCGCCATTCTCTAAACGTGCAATATGATCCGTGCTTATTAAAACGTCTAATGCTTTTTGAAACGTTCTTACTGAACATCCACACCAGCCCGCTAAATAAGATGCATTGTTTATAAGAGGCGCTTGCTTTTCTGTCATAAGCAACACTAAGGTTGTGTAAACGCCTTTCTCCGTCGCTTGCAAACCAGTGAGCTCTTTTAAAAACTGATTGGAATAAAATCTTACGCAAGGTACTCTACTAATGGACATCTCTGATCTCCTTTCCTTTCACTAAATATAAAATTGCTAAAGCGTCCGCTTCATTATCATCCTTAGGCTTGTGTCCTTTAGTACACATCGCCTTAATCATCTCTTCTTTTGAGGCATTCCCCTTCCCCGTCGTTGCCTTCTTTATCGTACCAACAGGGATGCCTTCATAAGGTATCTGATACTGTTCGCACCAAACTGCTAAGGTTGCTAATAAACCACCGTAAACATGCGCCGCATCAGTACCAACATGACGCCTCACCTCTTCAAAATACACGGCGTCAATATCACCCGCTGTTGCTTTCAGTTCTGTAAGCCATTGCTTAAAGCGCAAATAACGCATCCCCCCGCCTTCAAAACGGCGTGATTGAAAATTGACCGTGCCACTGAATATGTGACCATCCACACCACATATCGCCCAGCCCGTTTTGGTACCTAGATCAAGACAAAGAATCGTGTTAATCACCACGCCGCTCCATACAAAATGTGTTTTATGAAATTACTGTTTTCCCAAAGCAGAGAGAGAAAGAGGTATGAAAAATGGATAAAGATACTATTGCTATAATTATTAGTATTTTTTCATTAATAGTACCAACGTTCATCTCATGCTTTGGAATATGGTTAGGTTGTAGAAACCGAAAAATAGATCTTATAAATTTCAATAAACAACTAAGATACCTACAAAGACAATCTGAAACAGCAAAAGAACATTTATCCATCTTATGGCAAGAAAAAGAGACACGAGAGTTAGGTCCAAATCTAGAGGCTGTTATAGAGGAGGAACCATACGCATATAAGCGCGGTAAAGATTTCTTTATTGATATAACTGTAATCATAAAAAATCCCACAAAACATTCAATAAAAATGAATAATTTTCAGATAGACCACGAAAGTCCGTTTGCATTTGTTGGAGGCGGCTCTCTAAATTATATGATATCTTTTACTCCTGAGAGCGAAAAATACATGAGTTTTGAAAGTCCTTTTACAGCAGACTTAAATTCACAGGACATATGCGGCTATTTTAATCTAAAGGAAAATGAAGAAGCACCATTTTACCTCTCAGTTCGCCACCTCAAACCAAATATCGAAACTGTACCAATCTTTATAATTGAACACACTTCATCAAATCACCCAGAAAGAGTAGTTCAAACTAAGTTTTGGCCCGATTTTCTTCTGTCTTTTGAAAGTCAGAATTTTGAAGAATAAGGTAATTTGTGAATTTTCTCTTCTTGTTTTTCTATTATTTTGTCTCTTTTATGTAGCTGCTTTCTAAGGTATTGAATTTTTCTGTCAAAAAAATAAAGTTGAATAGCTAACTGAATATTGACCGCCATAGATACACAAACTGCTGTTATTAAGAGCATCTTTCTCTCCTCACTTCATAAAGAAAAAAATTAACGCCCTCGTGAATAATTCTAATAGCTAAAGCCATATTCTGTCCTCCCAATAATAACGGAGTCTCTCCAATACTCTACGGTGCCAAGGTAGAGATGCCATGTATTGTTGTGGTGTTAACAGAGACAATTCATAAGTCGTATTAGAAATGTAACTAAAGTTTGGAACTAAGTCATCTCCACGTAATCTGCCATTACCAAAAACAGCCCCTAAACCACTAATCCAACAATTACCTTCATGACTGAGATTTTCTTCACTCTCTACCCAACCGCCTAAATCACCTTTCTTTACTTTGCCAAAACTTCTCAATGCGCGGATGCGATGTAACTTGAAAGGACCAAGATCAACTGTATCGTCTGTAAGTTCGTACTTCTTTTTAACTATCATATCTTCCATCTTTCTCTCCTCACTTTTTTTTCTTCTCAGAAGAGAGACTTTTGTTATAAGAAGACATTTCCGCATTATTAACTAAAGTACTACCACCAATACTTTCTGTAGCAAGACGTGCATCACCACAAACAATTGCATTATCGTAAACTTTGGCATCGCCATAAATTAATGCCTCGTCATAAACTTGTGCCTTGCCATAAACTTGTGCATTCTTTGTAACGGTAGCATATCCGTAAACTCGGGCATCCTCATAAACCTGTGATGCCCCCCAAATCTCCGCATGTTCATACACATGGGCATTACCGAAAACCTTGCTAGTACCACCAATAACTGCCTTGCCATAAACCTGAGCTTTGTCAAAAACCATAGCATTGGAATAAACTTGTGCATTAGCAAAGACCATAGCCTCCCCACCAACCCAACAATCGCCTTCATGACTAAGGTTCCCCTCTCTCGCTATCCAGCCTCCTAAATCACCCTTCTTAACAGATCCGAAGTCTTTTAATGCACGAATCCGATGCAAAACATGGATACAATCATCTTTCTCACCATTGAGCTTATATTCCTTCATTTCACCAGTAAATGCGTATTTCTTAGTTGGATCAATTTCCTCTGCAAGTTTAATCACATTGTTACAATGCTTAATTTCTTGTTTTAATCTTTCAATTTCCTTGTCACGTGATCTAACATCTGCTTCTAGTGTCACCACAACTTTACTTACATTCCTGAATGCCTTTTCATGCTCTTCAATTTTTTGTCTCAATTCTATAATGATCGTATTATGTTCATTGATGGCTTTATCGCGTTCTTTAATCACTTCATCACGCTGCTTAAGTTTGTGTCTTAATTCTGTAATGATCTCGTCACGTTCTTTAAGATCATCATCACATTCATCAATTGTCTGCTTGCTTTCCGTTAAAAACTTCAACTCTTTCTCTTTTATCTCTTTTTTAAGATTGGTAGCCTGCTCTTTAAGGGATTTAACTTGATCACGATAATGCAAAGCGAAACGAAATATCACACCGCTTAAAATCAAAACTGAAATCACCGCTATTAATACAATCTCATTTAAACTCATTTTGTTTCTCCTTTATTTTTTAGGGCGGTCATCATGACCGATCTGTTTTGCTTCGCATTCCATTAAGAAAACAAGACAACACACCGCATGTGCCAAGTGTGATAAATCACTCTCGCCATCCTTATTCTCTCCACCAAACCATGTGAATAAATGACGCAAAGCAGCGCCGTAAAAACGGCTCCACTCCATGCCATGACGCCAATTGTTTGCTCCGTATTTCTTTGCTCCAAATTCTAGAACACGACCGATTTCAATCAGTGCTGATGGCGGTATAAGTTCAACACGCGCCTTGCCATCATCATTCTTATGCGCTTCGTTTACACTCATCACGCTCTCCTTATGACTGCAAAACGTTGATATGTTCACAAGTGCCTTTAACACTGGAACTTTTTACAAATTTAGACTGTGAGGGGGGATGTTTCTTTTGCATTAATAACTGCAAGCGTTCAGGATAAAAAAAATCGTCAGGGCGTAAATCTATACCATGATCATGTGCATAATTTAGTAATTGTGCCTGATAAATCGCAGGAAACAATCCATTAGCACCACCTTTTTCTTTAGAATAAGTAATACGATAAACAGCACCCTTACATTTCTGTAAAATGCGAGAAACATTAACAGCACCGCCTAAATATTTTATTATGGTATATGCAGGTTCTTTTTTCATAATAATAAAATTTCATATTATCTGAATTTTATCAAGAAAAAAATTCAGTTTTTTTTAATTGATTTTTCATTTGATATGAAAGAGCCTTATTTTTATGGAATCGGATCAGTTAAAGGCGTGGCTTAAAGAGCAGTTAGCTAAAAATGGACACGGTAGCAAAAAAATGCTAGCCGAACATCTGGGAGTGCTGCCATCTACTTTAACTAGTATGATCAATAATTCTAGTACAAAGAGATCAGTAAAACCCAGATTAATAAGAGCAACTGAACTCATAAAAATTATTGATTTTTTTGGTGAAATCCCGCCTTTCTTAATCAAAGAATCTGAACAATTTATTCGTCTGTATTATCAAGCAAATCCTGAAGTTCAGAAAGCTGTTTTAACGATTCTTCAAAATTCCTGCTCTGTAGACAAAAGATAATAGCAGCCATCACTTTCTTATCTCCATAATTCCAAAATTTTTCTAACATTATTTTATCCTATAATGAATTTATTTCATATAAAATTTCATTTTTTATGAATTTTTTTATTGACAGTGTTCATAAAATATGAAATACAGACACCCTAGCAAAAAAAAAAATACCCTTGTCAATAGACATTTTATCCAAAATGTTCTTTTTCAACTTTTTTAATGGAGGCTGTTGTGAATAAACCAGTTTTTATAAAATCAGATGAAATCCTCTTAGTGATGAGCTATGACGAAACAGAAAACATCGCTCAATCCGGTCCTTTCTACGAAGAAAACGATATCATTAAATTTATCGATAATACTGATAATGCCGTGCAAATCTTGCGCGTCGAACCAACAACTAATCGGTGCGAAGATATCTCTGAAGACATCGCTGAATTCTATATTAAAGAACGCCAACAAGAGTGCTTCGATGGCATCGTAAATCACGAATTTATTAAACAAAGCGATGCATACGGTTTTTTTTTAGACGAAATCAAACAGCAACAATATGAAGATGAAATCTACGGGGCTTATGAAGAACAGCACCGTTTACGTCTTTCTGACGTCCTTCCAAACTATCCAAACTATACAGGGCGTTTTTAAACACGCCCACTCGTTCCTCCTCTCAAATAAAGGTATCGGTATACCTTCTCAAGAAATCAAAAGACAAAGTATCCATTAAAAGGATTTCAAGATGACAAATTCTCCCTTAACAACAATGGCAAGTAAATATGGTTTCTCTCATGAGGAATTTCGAAAAACCATCGTTAAAACTTGTATCAGTTACAACTTTTCTGATGAAGAATTCGCCGCCTTTATTTCCGTTGCTAATACTTATGGATTAAACCCACTGACGAAAGAAATCTATGCTCTTCCTAAAAGAGGTGGGGGAATTATTCCCGTTGTCTCGATCGACGGGTGGATTAAGATCATTAAATCTAATCCTCAATTCGATGGTATGACCTTTCAAGACCAACTTGATAAAGATGGTAATCTCATTGCTATCAAATGTGCTATACGATTGAAAGGCATTAAAGACCCTATCGAGGTTACTGAATATTTAGCAGAATGCAAACAAAAGACAGACACTTGGCAAAAATATCCAGCACGTATGTTGCGTCATAAAGCAACCATACAATGTGCACGCTATGCTTTCGGTTTTTCAGGCATTTATGAGGAAGATGAAGCCGCTCGTATGAATGGAATAAATCATAGCATGCAAGAGCAGCGCATTTCTGGTGATATGCTTAGACAAATCAGACAATTAATGGAACAAACTCTAACAGAAGAGAAAAAAGTCCTCTCTTTTGTCAAAGCAAACAGCCTTGCCGATATGTCTGAGGAACAAGCACAAACGGTTTTAAACGGTTTGAAGAAAAAACAGAACTTACAAATCATTGAAACCCAGCAATTACCATCTCAAGAACAAAACGATGGTCCTATACAAGATGCTGAATATATTCATATCCAAGATATCGAATATGCACAAACTAACCAAGAACAAACAGCGGCGGTGTGAAATGGAACAAAGATCAGCACAATGGTTTCAAGCGCGGTTAGGAAAAGTCACCGCCTCTAATGTTTACAATATACTCAGTAAGACAGCAAAAGGATTGCCGACCAGCAAATATGAGGATTACAAAATCAAACTCATTACAGAACGCCTAACAGGAGAAATAAGCCCCCATTATGAAACCGAAGAGATGCGATGGGGCATTGAACATGAAGAGGATGCCTTGCAAGAATATGGCTTCATTTATGATGCCAATATCATAAAATGCGGCTTTGTCCCTCATCCTACAATAGAAATGGCTGGGGCTAGCCCTGATGGGCTTATTGGTGAAGAGGGGTTAATCGAAGTCAAATGTCCAAGATCTGCAACCCATATGCGCTTTTGTATCGATGACCAAATCAAACCGGAATATCACGCACAAATGCAATTCCAAATGGCGTGTACAGGACGAAAATGGTGTGATTTTGTAAGCTATGATCCACGCTTTCGCATGCATCAATCATCTCACTTGCGTATGAAAGTCAAACGTGTGCACCGTGATGAGGAACAGATTAACAGTATTAACCAAGCTGTCGAAGCCTTTTTAGCAGAGATAGAGCAAGAGATACAAAAGATCTCGACTAAAGCTGCTTAAACCCTATGGGGGTGCAATTTACCGCCTCCTAGCACCCCCACCCTCTCAGAACAACTTTCAAGAAATGCGTGATCCACGCCACAGGTAAATTTCATCTAAGAAAGGAGAATAAACATGGCACCTCGCCCCGCCACTATAACACAACCGGCTATTGCTCGCGCCTTAAGAGAAGCAAAAAAACAAGGATGCGAATTAATAGAAATAAAGCCTACCGGTGAACTGCTCATCTATCTCAAATCCGATATCCCAATACCAAATTCAGCAGCACAGACTGATAACATTTGGAATTCATTAAACGATAAATGCGACCTTGATATCATCTTATAGTCCCGCCCCATGCCTAAACCACGTCCCCCTCATCTTGTTAAACAAATTACCAAATATGGAAAAATCGTGTGGTATGTGCGTATTGGTCATGGGAACCGTATTAGAGTACGAGGAACCTATGGAACGCAAGAGTTTGTCGACAATTACAAAAGCGCCCTTGCCCAATTACAAGGACTTATCCTTCCTAAATCCAAGCCAGGTAAACTTGTTGAAGGTTCTTTTGCATGGCTGCTCAAACAGTATTTTAATAGCGTTCATTGGCATAGCCTCGCTAAAAGTACGAAAAGACAAAGAGAACGCATTTTAATGAAGGTATGCGATTCCATAGGAAATATTCCCTACAAAGCCATAGAAAAGAAACATATTATAGCTGGTGTTGAACGCCGCAAGGAAAAAATAACAGCTGCTCACAATTTTATAAAAGCACTTAATGGTCTTTTTAATTGGGCAATTGATCAAGAGCTTTTAGAAAACAATCCAACCGTAGGAGTAAAAAGACCAGCTTACAGCAACAAAGAGGGATTTGCTGTTTGGACAGAAGAAGATGTTGAGAAATATTATAAAACATGGGCTTTAGGAACACATGAACGCGTCTGGATTGATGTTCTTCTTTACACAGGTCTACGTCGTGGTGATGCGGTACGAATTGGTTGGAAAGACGTTAAAGAGAATATCATTCATCTCAAGACAGAGAAAAGTAAATTCCAAACAGATGTTTTTCTACCCATTTTGCCTGAATTAGCAGAAACCCTTAAAATTGGTCCTATTGGCAATGAAACATTTATTTGCGGGAAAAACGGAAATAAGCTCGTTAAAGAAAGTTTTGGCAACCTTTTTCGTGAGGCGTGTAATGCAGCGGGAATCAAAAAATCAGCCCATGGATTGAGAAAATTAGCAGCCACACGTGCCGCTAATTCCGGTGCAACAGTTTCACAACTTAAAGCAATCTTTGGATGGACTGAAGATAAAATGGCATCTCTCTATACAAAGAGTGCCGACCGCAAAAGGTTAGCTATTGAAGCGATAAAAAAGCTCCAAAAAAATGAGGGATAACGCTACAAAAAACATAATGGAATCAATGATCACGAATTTCCCTCACATCGTAATAACTCATTTATTTTATTGAAAATAATTAGAACGGCCCGGACAACCACATTTCCTCCTATTATATATAATCTACTGTTTTTTGTTGTGTTTTTTAAGGTGACGAATATGTGGATAATGGTTTTGGAATAGAATTCTCCGATATTTTTCTACAAAATGCTTCTGGATCGCCTTTTGAAGACTATCCTTAAAAACATCAGCGCCATCAAATTCCATTCTATCTTTCAAATTGCAATGCGTATCAAGAAAAGCGCAAAATCCATCGATATTTTCTACAGATTCATTAAAACACGGCTACGGTTGAAGAAGTACAATGATGATGTCTTTTCAAAATATCTTTAATGATACCAGACATCCCAAAATGCCTGCTTCTAAAAAATTGAAAGCCTCCTTATAAGAAATTCAAATTTTTGAAACCCTCTCCTTAACTTTAGTAAGAGCGTTGCTGTATATTTCTCTTGCTTTTATTCTTAGAAGAAATCGAAAAAAGACGAGTATTCTACGATCTCTTCTAAAATTTTTTCTTAAGCAGCCTTCTTCACTGATTTGCGAAAACGAAAAGACTTCCCCCGCTTTACTGCGGCTTTTGCTTTTTTGTGTCTTTCACTTAAAGAGGGAGAATTTTTAATCTGTAGTTGCTCAGATTTATCTTTACAACTCAAAACCTGCTTCTGACGTTTAGATCTTCTAAAACGAGGTTCCTTCTCATTTTCTTTTTCTCTACCTTCTGAAACAACCGATTTTTCTGGAAAAGCAGCAAATTGTTCCGGAACAGCTTCACGCGCTAATCGTGCACGAATCAAGCGCTCTACAGCGCGTAACCGTGCTCCTTCTAATCCTTCATCAAAAAGTGTGAGTGCTTCACCAAAAGCACCATTGCGTCCTGTGCGACCAATACGATGCACATAACTTTCAGCTTCATCTGGTAAATCATAATTAATCACATGACTTATTCCTGGTATATCAATACCGCGTGCTGCAATATCTGTTGCAACGAGGATCTTTACTGCTCTATCCCGAAAAGCTTTTAAGGCAGACTGGCGAGCATTTTGTGATTTATTTCCATGAATTGTCGCAACAGAATATCCTATCTTTGTTAGACTGCGTGCAACAGAATCAGCACCGTGTTTCGTTCTGGTAAAAACAATAACCGAAGCAAAAGCCGGATTTGTCAAAAGTTGACCTAAAACATTCTTTTTTTCACGCGTAGAAACACAATATAACTTTTGAATAACTTCTGCAGCTGTTGTCCCTTGAGGAGCAACTTCTATTTTCACGGGCTCATTGAGCAAACACTTTGCAAGTTCAGAAATTTCCTTCGGCATTGTCGCAGAAAAGAGTGCTGTCTGACGCTTTTGATGCAAAAGCTTTGCGATTTGCCGCACATCATTAATAAAGCCCATATCTAACATACGATCTGCTTCATCCAGAACCAAAAAACGAGATTGAGACAGATCAACATATTTTTCACGAACAAGATCTCTCAGACGTCCTGGTGTTGCTATCAAAATATCCACACCTGCATCCATGCGTTTAATTTGTTTTAAACGTGATATTCCACCAAAAACAAGACATGTTGAAAGATGTGTTCCTTTCGCAACAGCACGAATTGTTTCATCAACCTGAACAGCAAGTTCACGTGTAGGAACCAAGATTAAAGCACGTGCAGTTTTAGAGGTACGTTTATCGCCTAAAGCTAAAATCTGGCTTAAAATAGGCAAACCAAATGCCAAGGTCTTTCCAGACCCCGTCTGTGCAATTCCTAACATATCATGCCCTTCCAGCATCACTGGGATTGCTTGTTCTTGAATAGGTGTAGGTTTCCTCATACCAGCAATAAGCAAGTTTTTAATTAAAAGAGTCGACAAACCTAACTTTGTGAAAACATTTTCTCTATTTATATTCAAAATAAAATCTCTCCTCAGCTCCACAAGAAACGAGCTGAACCTAATGACTCAAGAATCCGCGCAAAAGAAATCTTGATATTTGAAATTTATGAAGCAACGCTTGAAAGAGCGATTTGCGCAACCCATGAGCACCCTGAAATCAAGGCAAAGGTGGCATAAATCTTACTTTAATAAAGAGCCAGTTAACCAGCCTAAACACCTTCGCCTATATTATCATTGGATTATCACAAAAAAGCAAGAACTTTACGAAAGTTATTTCTTATAAATAAAAAAACAATATTTTAATGCTTTATTTCTTTATTATGACTTCCTTTGGTACATGTATCCTCTTCAAATCAGGATAAATTTCGAGAAAAACCGGATTTTGTACAGTTTTCTGACCACCATAAATTAAATACCACCGTATTTTATCAAAAATCGCCAAAGTTTTGTATTGAATAATGCGATCATTCATCTCAAGCGTAGTCGGAATAAAAGCATAAAAAGTACCTTTATCAGTCTGCAAATATTCTATATTTTTTTCATCTAAATGAAAAGCATCCGGAGGCAAATTTTCAAATTGAACATGCAGCTGTTTAAGAAAACTATGACGTAAATTATCCTCTGTCGTATTCAATCGGCGCGCTATTTCTTTATAAAGCCGATCGGGCATATACGAAGAAATAAGTGCGAAATTCCCATTTTTTACAGCATTATTGACATCAACAACTAATCTTGAAAGTTCAACTTTCTGTATTGTCTGTAGCTCAGATGCTATACTTTGTTTACCAACACTAAAAAACAAAAAAAGTCCTAGTAAAAAAGAAAAAATAGATTTCATTCTTAAATATCTTTCGTTTTTGAAAAAATTTTAGCTTATCAAATGACAAAATCAAATAACGTTTGATCGTCGGTAATATCGCGATAGCGCCAACCTAAAGCTTGAAATTTTTTCTCTAAGAGACAAAAATTATCGTATTTTTTTGTTTCAATTGCGATCAATACAGAACCAAAACTTCTCGATGATTTTTTGAGATATTCAAAGCGCACAATATCATCATCTGGAGAGAGTTGAGCAAGAAAACTACGCAGCGCACCAGGATGTTGGGGAAAACTAAAAATAAAATATTTTCTCAAGCCCTGAAAACGTAGAGAACGTTCTTTAATATCGGGCAAACGCTCAAAATCAAAATTACCACCTGAAATAACAAGAAGGATTTTTTTTCCTTTCAACTCTTGAGGAGAAAGGCTATTAAGAGCATCAATTGATAAGGCACCTGCTGGTTCCAAAACCACACCTTCAACATTAAGCATTTCAACCATTGTAGAACAAACACGATTTTCAGGAACTGTAATAACAGAATCGGGCGGAAATTTTTTCAGTATTTTATAATTTAACGCACCTATTTCAGCGACAGCTGCACCATCCACAAATGTATCGATATTTTCAAGTTTGACACGTTTTCCACTCTTCAAACAAGCAAGCAAACTTGCCGCTCTTTGTGGCTCAACAAAACGAAGCTCTGTTTTCCAACCATATTCATGTAAAAACTTACTCACACCACTCGCTAAACCACCACCACCTACAGGAACAATGATTAAATCTGGCTCGCTCTCCCCATTAAGTCTTTTCCACTGCAAAGCAGCCTCGCAGAGAACTGTCGCTTGCCCAGCAATGATGCGAACATCATCAAAAGGCGGTGCCATTATACCACCACCCTGCATAACGAAAGATTGCGCGGCCGCATAACATTGATCAAACGTCTCACCAACTAAACGGATATCTACAAACTCTTTGCCAAAAATGCGTGTCTTATCAATTTTCTGTTGTGGAGTTGTCACAGGCATAAAAATCACACCTTTACGTTTAAAATAGCGACAAACAAAAGAAACTCCCTGCGCGTGATTCCCTGCTGATGCGCAAACAAATGCAGCATCTTGAGAGATTTTACCAAGCATTTCTGAAACAAAATTAAAAGCACCGCGAATCTTATATGACCGTACTGGTGTTAGATCTTCACGTTTCAAATAAATTTCTGCATCATATTTTTGACTAAGAAAATCATTTCTCTGAAGTGGTGTTTCAGCAAATACATTATGCAAAGCCACCATAGCTTTCTTTACGTCTTGAATAAATTTACTCATAACACCAGCCATTTCATGCTTCATTAATCCTATACAGGCTTCTTCTAGCTATAAAGGCAACCATTGTCAGTCAAAAATTAAACAAAATACGAAAAGTTTTAATCTTAATCATTAATTCTTGATTCAACAAAAGATATAGCTTATGAAAATGCTCTTACCGCGGACGTGATGAAATCGGTAAACATAGCAGACTTAAAATCTGCCGGTCTAAGACCTTGCGGGTTCAAGTCCCGCCGTCCGCACCACAACATCTTAAATTTCCCTTATTTTTCAATACTTTATTAAAAATCAACAAAAATTAAACCACCTTTTGTAACTCCATTATAACGCTATCAGACGGCACCACGATGACATTAAAATTCGAATCATTGCTGCTTTTTGAGGTACCTTTCCAGAACCTTGACATTCTCTTCATCTTTTAAGGTGGAGAGACAGCCAATCTCGATCTCCTCATCCTTGAGGATGAGGAAATGAGTTATATTTGAAATCTAAGCAGCTTTTACGACAGATCTTGCTAGAACCTGTTTAGCTTCTTTGATTAAGGCTTTGTATTGCCTGTTTTCTTCGTCTACTCTAAAAGCATCAATAAGACGAACATGGATTGGACCTAAAAGATATAAAACTTTTTCACCAGCGTTCATACCCTCCCAATGGCTTGGTAAATCAAAGCGTCTATCACTATCATAATCAACAGATTGACTTCTTAGTTTCTTTTCACACTCGATAAAGTAACGACGGGCTTGACATCCTTTCTCATTCCTCTCAACCATTGAAAGCTCTTTTGCCATGTCTAGAGTGATGTAATATTCTGTACTTGGGCGACCACTTTTAGGTTTTACTAAATTTTTAGTAAAATTCACAAAGTCTTGATTTTCTTGGAAAGAATATTCCTTAATACGATTAATAATCCAATCATTAAAGCGGGATGTTACTTCCAAAAACTTATGCAACTCACGTGCATCAACAGTTTGGACTGTTTCTTGTCCAATGGTCTGTTTTGATATTTTTATGAGATTGTTCATGATATTTTCCTAACGAAATTTTAAATTCTGATTAGACATCCAAAAGGGCGCCGGGTGCTCAAAATACGGTCGTTAGTCCGCCACTATACTTTCCCTTAGAAAAGGTATTGTATGGTATAGCGACACCCGACAAAAAAGCACGCTTTCAACGTGATACTTAAGTCGAATTTTTAGGAACGGTAAACAATTTCGGTTGCTCATCCGCTAACGATTTCAAAGTGTTTTGACCACCTAACGAATGAATCTAACAATTTTGAAAACATTGTCAAGCTGTTTCTGAAATAATCTAGCATTTCATTGTGTCCTTTTGTGTTGCAAAGGCTTTAATTTCCTTGTTAATTTCATCTATGAGAGATTCAATATCTAAAACGCTTTTAGGACAATTCTACTGAATCTCTTTCTGTTTTTTTTGCTTCAATATAACGGTCAATTTCAACAAGATCCCATTTTAAGTATCGCCCTTCTTGTATAGGCTTAGGAAAGACTCCAATTTTCACAAGCCCTCTAATATAGGTCATTGACATTCCGAGATAAATTGAGAGATCTTGTATATTAACAAGCCATTGCAAGCGCATCGACAGTAAAGCTTGTTCGAATAAGCTTACTTTTTCTATTGAGGCAGTTAATTTTTCTTTGTTCATTTAAATGCTTTCCTTATTATCTATGTGTTAAGAATAATTATTAAGGGTGGGGGTTCTGGGAGGAGAGAGCACCCCCATAGGATTAAGCAGCTTTTGTCAAGATCTGTTTCATGTCTTGCTCTACTTCTGCTAAAAAGGCTTCAACTGCTTTATTAATCTCTTCAATTTGTTCATCATCACGGTGGATGCGTTGGATTTTCATGCGTAAATGAGATGATTTCCCTACAAATTGTGGATTATAACTAATGAAATCACACCATTTGCGTCCTGTACATGCCATTTGGAATTGCATCTGCGCGTGATATTCAGGCTTAATCTCATTATAAAGAAAAAAGCGCAAATGTGTTGTTGATTGTAGACATTTGACTTCAACTAAACCGTCTTCTCCAATCAAACCATCAGGACTAGCCCCCGCTATTTCTATGGTAGGATGTGGTATAAAGCCGCATTTTATGACATCGGCATCATAAATGATGCTATATTCTTTCAGAGCGTCCTCTTCATGTTCAATACCCCATTGCATAGACGGTGTTATATAAGATTGGCTTATTTCTCCTGTTAAGCGTTCTGTCATGAGTTTCATTTTGTAATCCTCATATTTGCTTGTAGATAATCCTTTTGCTGTCTTACTGAGTACATTGTAAACATTAGAGGCTGTGACTTTCCCTAACCTTGCCTGAAACCATTCTGCTGTTCTTTGTTCCATATCACACCGCCGTTTGTTGTTGTGTTTATACCATTTGCTTATTTTGTTTATCTTTTAAAAGGTGCAAAATGGTTTGCGCTTTCTGATCAGAGATATCATCAAGCTTTTCGACATTCGCGTAAGAAAGTATCTTTTCTTCTTCTGTCTTTGTTTGTACCATAAGCCTTCTGATTTCATTGATTTGTTCTGGAAAAGCTGGTTTTTGAGGCATATTCCCATCTTTATCGTCTTCTTTACTTGCGACATTG
>NZ_JBTTDI010000018.1:0-15706 GCF_055796185.1 Bartonella sp. P12B
TTGAGCTCTCCATTTTCTGTCCAAATCAAGGACTAAGTTAAAAATTAATCACGTAATAAAATCACGCGTATTTCTTTTGAATCTCCAAAGCAACAGCCGAAGGAACAGGCTCGTAATGATCAAATTGCATCGTATACTGCGCACGCCCTTGACTCATCGAACGAAGAGTATTCACATAACCAAACATATTCGCCAAAGGAACCATTGCATTCACAACTGTAGCAATACCGCGCGCCTCAGTTCCTGAAATCTGACCACGGCGAGAATTTAGATCACCAATGACATCACCCACATAATCTTCCGGAGTCACAACCTCGACCTTCATAATTGGCTCAAGAAGCTGCGCTCCAGCCTTCTTCGCCCCATCACGAAAAGCTGCACGAGCAGCGATTTCAAAAGCTAGAACAGAAGAATCAACATCGTGATAGCCACCATCAATCAAAGTAGCTTTTACACCAAGCATTGGGAATCCTGCAAGAGGCCCTGATCCCATAACACTCTCAATCCCCTTTTGAACACCCGGAATATATTCCTTAGGAACAGCACCACCAACAACCTTTGACTCAAAAATGAAATCATCACCTTCATGAGGTTCAAAAATAATTTTTACACGAGCAAATTGACCAGCACCACCAGATTGCTTCTTATGTGTATAATCAATTTCTGCGGTTTTGGTAATCGATTCACGATAAGCAACTTGAGGCTGCCCAATATTTGCCTCAACCTTAAATTCACGCCGCATACGATCAACAATAATATCAAGGTGAAGCTCACCCATTCCAGCTATAATAGTTTGCCCAGATTCCTCATCAGACTTCACACGAAATGAAGGGTCTTCAGCAGCTAAACGATTGAGCGCTATACCCATTTTTTCTTGGTCTGCCTTTGTTTTTGGCTCAATTGCAATTTCAATAACAGGCTCTGGAAAATCCATCCGCTCTAAAATGATAGGCTTTAACGGATCACAAAGAGTATCACCTGTTGTTGTTTCTTTAAGCCCCGCAAGAGCAACAATATCACCAGCAAACGCTTCCTCAATATCTTCACGAGAATTTGAATGCATCTGAAGCATACGCCCCAAACGTTCTTTCTTTCTCTTCACTGTATTTTCAAGAGAAACACCTTTTTGAACTTTACCAGAATAAATACGACAGAAAGTCAACGAACCAACAAATGGATCATTCATAATTTTAAAAGCAAGCATAGAAAGGGGAGCATCATCTGAAGATTCGCGCGTCGCTTCAGCCTCAGTCTTCACATCAACACCACTAATTGCAGGAACATCAACCGGGGAAGGAAGATAGGAAACAACAGCATCTAAAAGCGGCTGAACACCCTTATTTTTAAAGGCCGTACCACATAAAACCGGATGAAACTGAACTTCTATAGTTCCCTTACGAATAAGAGCAACAAGCTCTTCATTGGTTGGCATAACACCTTCCAAATAAGCCTCTGTCGCAGCCTCATCAACCTCAACCGCCATCTCAATTAACTTTTCACGATACTCTTCCGCCCTTTCCATTAAATCGGATGGAATATCGCTCACAACTGCCGAAGCCCCAATGGAACCATCCCACTTCAAAGCCTTCATTTCAACAAGATCAACAACACCCTCGAAATCATTTTCAGCGCCGATTGGTAACTGTAAAACAAGCGCCCTAGCACCCAACCGCGAACCAACCATTTCTACACTACGATAAAAATCAGCACCTATCTTATCCATTTTATTGACGAACACCATACGTGGTACACGATATTTCTCAGCCTGCCTCCAAACCGTTTCTGTTTGAGGCTCCACACCAGCATTCGCATCGAGCAACGCTATCGCACCATCAAGAACACGCAAAGAACGCTCAACCTCAATTGTAAAATCAACGTGCCCTGGTGTGTCAATGATATTAAAGCGCCGCTTCTTACCATCGCGCCCTTCCCAAAAGGTTGTCGTAGCAGCAGATGTAATCGTGATACCGCGCTCTTGCTCCTGCTCCATCCAGTCCATCGTAGAAGCACCATCATGGGTCTCACCAATTTTATGATTTTTACCCGTGTAGAACAAAATACGCTCAGTCATAGTGGTCTTACCGGCATCAATATGCGCCATAATACCAAAATTACGATAATCTTCAATTTTATATTCGCGAGCCATTTGCACTTGCCTTAAATTTTAAATATGCCTACCAGCGATAATGAGAAAACGCACGATTAGCTTCAGCCATACGATGAACATCCTCACGCTTCTTTACCGCAGAACCGCGATTATTAGCTGCATCCATCAATTCACCAGAAAGACGATTAATCATTGTCGTCTCATTACGTCCACGCGCCGCCGAAATCAACCAACGGATAGCAAGAGCCTGACGACGATCAGGACGTACATCAATAGGAACCTGATAAGTAGCACCACCAACGCGCCGTGAACGAACCTCAATATGAGGAGCAACATTCTCCAACGCTTGATGAAACAGAGCCACAGGATCTGCCTTTACCTTCTGTTCTACAACCTCAAGCGCACCATAAACAATACGCTCAGCAACTGATTTTTTACCATCAAACATAATGGCATTCATAAATTTTGTAACAACCAAATCACCAAACTTAGGATCTGGATTCACTTCACGCTTTTCTGCTCTATGGCGACGGGACATCGGCTTTGTCTCTCAATATTATTTTGGACGCTTTGCGCCATATTTTGAACGACGCTGTTTACGATTCTTGACACCTTGCGTATCAAGCAAACCACGAATGATGTGATAACGAACCCCCGGCAAATCCTTAACACGACCACCCCGAATCATTACAACAGAGTGCTCTTGAAGATTATGCCCCTCCCCAGGAATATAACCAATCACCTCAAATCCATTCGTTAAGCGGACCTTAGCAACTTTACGAAGTGCAGAATTGGGTTTTTTCGGCGTCGTTGTATAGACGCGAGTACAAACCCCACGCTTCTGCGGATTCGACTGAAGAGCAGGAACCTTATTGCGCTTAACAGGCACTATACGCGGCTTGCGAATCAACTGGTTTACGGTAGGCATGCAACCTTCCTCTTTCGATCTAAGTTCGTCTCACCCACTTGGGCTTTTCATTTCATACATTCCGATAAAATCGGAGCAAAAACCAAGCTCACACATAAAATCGGGTACAGCCGCTATAAACAGCCACCCGATTACAAGCAGAGAAGGCAACAGCCTTTTGCACTAGCATTTGCTTTTAATCTTTAACATGAAACCTGTTCAAATGAAACTCCGGATAAATATCCAAACTTATGCATCACTCTCACATCGTTTACAGGACTCCCTAATAGCGAGAACACATCCATTCGTCAAGAACTAAACAACAGAAAATTCTTAAAAATGAAAAAAAATAAATTATAGACTTTAAAATTTGGTTTTTACCGAAACTCTTGATAAATCAAATTCTCATAGTACTATCGTTCTCCATAATAAAGACAGAACCGCATCTTGGAAACATTCATAAAACACTTTAACGCAGTTATTTAACAAACTGTACATGTAATATTTAAAATGAGCATCATGAAAATAGTAACGTGGAATATTGCTGGAATAAAAGCACGACATGAAACATTATATCAATGGCTCCAGCAAAATCAGCCTGATATAGTCTGTCTACAAGAAATTAAAAGTACCGATGAAAATTTTCCACGCGATGCAATTGAAGGCTTAGGTTATCACATAGAGACACATGGACAAAAAAGTTTTAATGGTGTTGCGATTCTCTCTAAGAAAACACCCGATGAAGTTATCCGTCGCTTACCAGGCAATGACAATGATGAACAAACGCGCTATATTGAAGCCGTTTATTCAACAAACAAAGGCGTTATTCGTGTTGCATCTCTTTATCTACCAAATGGAAATCCTGTCAAAAGCGAAAAATATCCTTATAAAATAGAATGGATGGAAAGATTATACGCGCATGCAAAATCATTGCTTGCATATGAAGAACCTCTTATTCTAGCTGGTGATTATAATGTTATCCCTACTCCATTAGATGCAAAAAATCCTCAACAGTGGAATCATGATGCCTTATTTCTTCCACAAACACGACAAGCATTCCAGAGTATTGTTCATTTAGGTTTTTATGACGCTATTCGTAATGTCACAGAAGCTCCTTCATTCAGCTTCTGGGATTTTCAAGCTGGTGCATGGCTTAAAAATAACGGAATTCGCATTGATCACTTTCTATTATCACCAGAAGCTGTCGATCAACTTATCTGTGCTTATAGCCAAAAAGAAGTAAGAGGATATCAAAAACCATCAGACCATATTCCCGTTTGGGTCCATCTTAATTTCAATTAACAAAGTATGCCATCTGATTTTTTTGAGATAAAAAATATCCCACCAAGAATATAAATGTGCTAGACCGTGCATGACAATATATCTTAAACAATAAACAAGAATAAAAATTGCAAATGAACGGAGGACATCATGAAAAAATCGCTACTAATATTTATTGCAGCAACGGCTATTGGGCTCACACATGCGGCACATGCAGGAAACGATACACTTGAAAAAATAAAACGAACAGGAGAAATTACGCTAGGTGTGCGTGAATCATCAGGTCTAGCCTATGCTCTTGGTAATGATAAATATGTAGGTTTTCACACAGAAATGGCAGAGCGTATTATTGATGATATTTCAAAAAAAGTTGGTAAACCCATTAAAATTCATTATCTTCCCATCACATCACAAAATAGAATCCCTCTCCTAAAAAACAGCACCTATGATTTTGAATGTGGTTCAACAACGAATGATGTTGCACGTGGTAAAGAAGCAGCGTTTGCTTATACCACTTATGTTGAGGAAGTTCGAATTGCTGTAAAGAAAAACTCTAATATTAAATCTCTTGCCGATTTAAATGGAAAAACAGTTGCGACAACGACTGGTACAACATCTGTTCGACTTATCCGTCAAAATAAACGTGCAAAAAATATTCACTTTAATGTTGTGAAGGGAAAGGATCATGGAGATAGCTTCTTATTGTTAGAATCTGGCCGTGCGGATGCATTTGTTATGGATGCTTCAATTCTTGCTGGACATATTGCTAAATCAAAAAATCCATCCGATTATATCATTCTTGATACAGTGCTTTCAGTCGAACCTATCGCTTGTATGCTTCGATTAAATGACAAAAACTTCGAACAAGAAATAAACAATAGCATCGTGCGCCAAATCAAAAACGAATCACTTGAAAAACTTTACGATAAATGGTTTATGAAACCAATTCCGCCCGCAAATGCGATTATCAACCTTCCTTTATCTAAAGCGACAAAATATGCTTGGGAACATCCAAATAATAAACCGCGCGAGAACTATGCAGAAAATAATTTATAGAATTTGAAAAAAACGGCCACACTCTTTGAAAATTGAGTGTGGTTATATTTTAGTTCATTTTTTAATAAATTCAGCATATGTGACTTATGGAAATACAGCTGATTTATTATCTTCTTTTACAGATGACTAAATTATAGGAAATATCAATTAATGGACTTTTCTTTCCTTTGTACAGATGATCTTACCCAAACATTTGTGGCTGGATGCCTTGGAACTCCTGGTGTAAGTCACACCTATTTAGATACACTGCTTGATGGCTTAAAAAATACAGTGATATTATCAATCTCTTCATTAATCTTAGCTGTATTTTTGGGTATCATTATAGGAACAATGCGTACTCTACCAAACACTTCCCTGATTCGTTGCTTCTTGCGTGCTCTTGGGGGGATCTGGGTAGAGATCATGCGTAACATTCCTTTGCTTGTACAAGTGTTTTTATGGTATTTTGTTGTCCCTAAAATTTATCCACCAGCGATGAATTTTTCACCTATTCTGCTCATAACATGTGCCTTAGGATTTTTTACCTCCGCTCGAATCGCGGAACAAGTCCGCTCAGGCATTGAGGCAATCCCTACTGGACAGCGCTACGCTGCTATGGCTATGGGATTTACGACCTACCAAGTTTATCGTTATATCATATTACCGCGTGCTATACGTACAATCATGCCCCCTCTTACCTCAGAGGCAATGGGCATTGTGAAAAATTCCTCTATAGCATTCGCCGTTTCAATAAATGAACTGATGCAATTTCAATATCAAACAATTGAAGAAGTAAGCCATGTTTATGAAAACTATTTCATCGTTACGATTCTTTATATTTTTATAGCCTTATCCGTATTTATCATTATGACAATAATTGAGCAGCTTCTCAAAATTCCTAATTTTCAAACAGAGGAACACTGAATATGATAAATTTCATAACCTCCAAGTTTGATTTTTTTTCTTCTTTCGATTTTTCAGACTTCGATTTTTCATTTTTTACTTTTGATATATTCCATTCCTACATTCTATCAGGTCTGCTGTTTAGTGTTTTTTTGACCATTTTTGCAACGATATTAGGACTGATTTTCGGCACGCTCTTAGCAATGATGCGGCTTTCCTCTATAAAGCTGCTCTCTTGGCTTGCAATAATTTATATAACAGCCATGCGCTCAATACCGCTTGTTATGGTTATCTTGTGGTTTTTTGTGCTTTTACCTTTCCTAACTGGAACATCAATCGGAGCTAACAAATCAGCACTTATTACCTTTACCGCATTTGAAGCCGCTTATTTTGCCGAGATTATGCGTGCCGGTATAAATTCTATTCCGCAAGGACAAAAACATGCTGGACAAGCTCTTGGAATGACATATTGGCAAAGTATGTACATTGTAATTCTTCCCCAAGCCTTTAGAGATATGTTGCCAGTTTTTTTAACCCAAGTCATTATCCTTTTTCAGGATACAACGCTTGTTTATGCAATCAGTGGCAATAGTCTTTTGAATGGTTTTGATATTGTTGCTAACAACTTTGGAGTAAAGCAAGAAGCTTATATCTTGGCAGCACTTTTCTATTTTGTTATCTGTTTCACACTGTCGCAGATAGTTCTATATCTCCAGAAAAAAATATCCATTATTCGCTAATAGGAAAAAAAATGACTACTCATATGATCGAAATAAAAAATGTTTCCAACTGGTATGGCGAAATTAATGTCCTTAAAAATTGTACAACCAATATTAACAAAGGAGAGGTTGTTGTGGTTTGTGGACCATCAGGTTCAGGAAAATCAACACTCATTAAAACCATTAATGCTCTTGTTCCATTCCAAAAAGGTGAAATTTGGATTAACGGGACACCAGTCCATTCAAAAAAAACAGATTTGCCTAAATTACGCAGTCAGGTGGGAATGGTATTTCAGCACTTTGAACTCTTTCCGCATTTATCTGTTGCAGAGAATTTAACAATTGCACAAATCAAAGTCTTAAAGCGCAGTAAAAAAGAAGCACTCGAACGCGGATTATTATATCTTGAACGCGTGGGACTCATCGATCATAAAAATAAATATCCCGGTCAACTTTCTGGGGGGCAGCAACAGCGTGTTGCTATTGCTCGTGCTTTAACGATGGATCCACTCATTATGCTTTTTGATGAACCAACATCTGCTCTAGACCCTGAAATGGTAGGTGAAGTACTCGATGTTATGGTCAGCTTAGCCGAAGAAGGTATGACGATGATGTGTGTGACACATGAAATGGGATTTGCACAAAAAGTCTCTGAGCGTGTTATTTTCATGGATCAAGGAGAAATTCTCGAAGACTGCTCATCCAAAGAGTTCTTTTCTGACCCACAAGCTAGAACACCACGAGCGCAGGATTTTTTATCTAAGATCTTGAACCATTAACGATCATATTACAACCAAAACTACCTCTATTGTAAGCTCAAATATAAGAAATCAAGATCTAATATCAGAGACTGAAAATATTATAATTCAAATATTCAAAAAATAATATTTTTTAATATCATCAGCCAGTAATATTGTTGTACATTTTTTAAATTCATCACAGAGGGCGAAAGCGTGCTCTTGCATAAGACAAATAATCCAATTTCGATTTTTTACATCAGCTTATAAGCTACAGTTAATATTGCTATACCGCGAACAATTTTTTCTACCTGAAGCAACATATTTCCCAGTATTGCTTAAGTATAAAGATTCCCTTTTCTTGCTGCAAGCTGTAACCATGTGCTAGCCTGTACAAGACTTTTTTTGTTCGTTTCCTCGATAGAAACTTTTTCCAAATAATACTCAGCTATAGGATTTCCATAATTTGTTGCCGCTTGCATATAAAGATGATAAGTTTTACAGGGGATTGAGGAATATTTTTTATAGAACACGCAAGTTTAACCAATACATCAGAAACATAGTGTTCATCTTTTGAACCCAAATAAACATCTTTGTTAACGATAGATGCAAAAAATTGTATGCCTTATAATCATCTTCAGAGATACCATCACCCTCTGCATAATTTCCCCTATTGCCTACACAACGTAACGCTGAAAGTGCCTGATTTATTTGCCCATTTTATACAGACATGCCACGTTTCAAAAAATAAAATGCATACTTAGCAGCTTTCTGCATACTATTTGCATCTATCCCATAAACAAGAGAAAGCAGTATACTTAAAAAATAACAATCACGGCTTTTTCTAATGCCTTAAGCCTGTTTAGCATCTACAATTTTTTTCTTATTTTAGTTTGAAACATCACATCTTCTACAAACTTCTTTGTATGGACTAACAATCCTTTTAAATAAAGAAAAAAGATATTTTGCATCTCAGAATTCTAACAGAAAGATGAATAAAGGGAATTGTCCCAAAATCAACTCAAAAGATTCTTTTCTTTTCACCAACAACAAATTTATTTTTAAACATCAATTATCATTTTATATTTTGTAATAAATCGTTTGATACTGTAATATTTTGTTATTTGAATATTCTTGTTATGAAAACATAAAATAACTCGATAGAGAAATGAATTTACTAAAAAGTAGAGTTGAAATAGATAAAATGTCAAGAAACCATTCCAGTGCCAGAATGGTGAGAAACTTAAAGAAAAATCGCTAACATGTTATTTTATAAGCATAAAATGCAAAAAATCTGTTAATTTTTTATTACAATCATTCATGAAAAACACGAGAAGATAAAATTGAAAAAAGAGTCTCTATAAAAAATTGAGAGTTAATAACATAATAAGTTGTTTATAAGAAGAAGATAATAAAAGATTCAATTACATTAAGCGTTCTAAAGCAACAGATATTTTTCTCTGCGCAGCGTGCAATTCTTCAATCCTATTGCGCTCAAGCTCAACAATTTCTGGTTTTGCATTTGCAATAAATTTAGGATTATTTAATTTAACCGATATTTTTTCAATATCCTGTTCAATTTTACTGATATCCTTCATCAAACGAGCGCGTTCAGCTTCCAAATCAATCAACTGCCCCAATGGCAAGCAAAAAATTGCTTCTTGCAAAATCATTTGCGCTGATACAGCAGGAACTTTATCAGAGAAATGAATTGTTTCAATACGTGCTAATTTTTTAAGAAGAGTATCATAACGTTGTACACGCTCTTGCGTTACTTCTCCTCCCTCTACAATAACAAGAGGCGCTAACGTAGCTGCCGGAATATTCATTTCAAAACGCACAGAGCGAATTCCACTAACAACATCAATAAGCCAATTAATATCAGCCGCGGCTTCTTCATCTACAAATATTCCTTCTGGCCATTGTACCAACGCCAGCATATCTGTACGTTTCATGCTTGGCGTTTCTGTAAGAGACCACAATTCCTCTGTCATATGAGGCATAAAAGGATGCAAAATCTTATAAACTTCATCTAAAACCCATGCAGTACAAGCTTGAGATTCATTTTTAGCCTCTTCATTGGAACCTTGAAATACAGGTTTGAGAAGTTCCAGATACCAATCACATAGCGTATTCCAAATGAAGCGGTAAAGAACACTAGCAGACTCATTAAACTTATAACTTTCAATACCAGCAGTTACTGCTGAAACAGTTTTAGAGAGCTCTGTTAAAATCCAACGATTAAGCGCAAGTTTTGCTTTTTCTGGCTTAAAATCTGGATCATGTTTAACACCGTTCATCTTTGCGAACCGTGTAGCATTCCATAATTTTGTAGCAAAGTTACGATAACCTGCAATACGAGAAGGATCAAGTTTTATATCACGACCTTGCGCTGCCATAATAGCCAAAGTAAAACGGAGAGCATCGGCGCTATATTGGTCAATAAGCTCTAATGGATCAATAATATTCCCCTTCGACTTTGACATCTTTGCTCCTTTCTGATCTCGGACCAAAGCATGCACATAAACCGTTGGAAAAGGAACCTCACCCATAAAGTGAATTCCCATCATCATCATCCGAGCAACCCAGAAAAAGATAATATCAAATCCTGTAACCGATAAAGATGTTGGATAAAAGGTAGCCAATTCAATCGTTTTATTTGGCCAACCTAGCGTTGAAAAAGGCCAAAGAGCAGATGAGAACCATGTGTCTAAAACATCTTCATCACGGGTTAATTCAACCACTTCACCGTAATGAGAGAGAGCCGAAGCAAAAGCTTCTTCTTCACTCTTTTCAACAAAAACCACTCCATCAGGACCATACCAAGCGGGTATCTGGTGCCCCCACCATAATTGGCGTGAAATACACCAAGGTTGAATATTTTGCATCCAATTGAAATAGGTTTTTTTCCAACTATCGGGAACAAATTGCGTTTTTCCTTGATGAACAGCCTCTATCGCAGGCTTAGCTAATTCTGCAGCATGAACATACCATTGATCTGTCAAGAATGGTTCAATGGGCACTCCACTACGATCTCCATGAGGAACAGAGTGTGGATGATCATCAACAGCTGCTAAATACCCTCCCTCTTCCATCAAAGAAACAATCCTATCGCGCGCAAGAAAACGATCAGACTGATCAAGATTTTCTATCAATGTTTTTAATTCATCAGATAAAACTAAACCATCGAGAAACTCTTCATTGTCACGCAGAAAAATCTCAGCTTTTTTTGTGAAAATATTGATCAAACGTAGATTATTGCGCTGCCCTACTTCAAAATCATTAAAATCATGCGCTGGTGTAATTTTTACAGCACCACTTCCTGCATCAGGATCTGCATAAGAATCACCAACAATCAATAATTTACGACCAACAAGCGGCAAAATAGCATTTTGTCCTATAAGACTCTTATAACGATCATCTTCAGGATTAACCGCAATGCCTGTATCACCAAGCATTGTTTCTGGCCGTGTTGTCGCCACTGTTATAAAAGTTGTAGCATCACTTGGATCAAAAATTTTACCTTCAAGTGGATATCTAAAATGCCACAAATGGCCTTTAACTTCTTTTTGCTCAACTTCAAGATCCGAGATAGCCGTTAACAACTTAGGATCCCAATTAACCAGACGCTTATCCTTATATATCAATCCTTGCTTATAAAGCGTGACAAAAACTTCACGAACAGCCTGGGATAAACCTTCATCCATTGTAAACCGCTCACGCGACCAATCACACGAAACCCCCAGTCGACGCAACTGGTTCGCAATAACTCCACCAGTTTTGTGACGCCATTCCCAAATACGCTCAATAAATTTTTCTCTTCCCATTTCTTGGCGCGTTGGCTCTCGATGCTCTGCAAGTTGACGCTCAACAACCATTTGCGTAGCAATTCCTGCATGATCCATCCCCGGTTGCCACAATACATTCTTTCCCCGCATCCGCTGGAATCGAACAACAATATCTTGAATTGTCGTATTAAGTGCATGTCCCATATGAAGTGAGCCAGTAACATTAGGAGGCGGAAGCATAACACAAAAGGATTCTGCATCACTTTTTGAACCGACTCCCGCTTCAAACGCACCACGGGCTTCCCACCTCTTTGCAACTCGCTGCTCTATCGAAGCAGCATCATAGTTTTTTTCTAACATTCTACTCACCCATAACGCCGCTAAAAAGCATAGCACATGACCTAAAATCCGATCATATTACCTGCAACCTTATTTATAGACATTGAGCCTGCAAAACCGCAAACAAAATACTTAAAAATAAATGGAAATAACAAAAATAATAATAAAACAACCAGCTAAGATGATTTCTTAATTGCCTTAACAATCTCTTCACGTAAAATGTTTTCCAGCAAAACAGGCAATTGATGCTGCAACCATTCTGCTATAGCGGGACGCAGCACATCCTTTGCGATCTTCTCCGCAGAAGAAATACAATATTCAGATAATTCCACACGACCAGCAGCCATATTTCCCATCTGCGATACAGAGTTCTCATCTCCATATTCTTTTGTTTTATGAGTAGAGCGTTGTTCTTCAGAAGCAAGCTTCACTTTTTGCATATCCACACCAACCGTATTCTTTTCTACCTCTATATTTTCTTTCTCTTCTGTTAACGAATAATCTTTGTTCTCAGAAGAAAGTCCAATACGATCAGCTAAAGCCTTCATTGCATCATCAACCGATAAAGTTGTACCATACCCCCCTTTCGATGCTGATTCTAAACGATCTGCAGAGGTATTCATTGCAACACCTTCATTTAAAAAGTGATCAGATTGAACCGCATTTTCTTCGATTATCTCACGGATAGATGTCAAAATCTCATCCATACTTGGTTCACGTAACACGCTTGAACTCTGTACCATACTTAAAAACCTCTCAAAAACGCAACAACAAACAGAATCATATCCTTAGTGTAAGCAAAAGAATCATAAGATCAACATATCTCCCCTTATATTTTCAAACGTGGTTGTCACCAGTAAGATGCTACACACAACTTTCTTTATTTAAAGCACTAGACCTAATCACCCTACTTTCTAATAGGCTCACCTATCAACATATTATCTTTTACAAACGAAAACTCTTTGTAGATTAATATGTATTATCGGATAGATTTACTCGTTCTTAAACCTAAATAACTTGCAGTCAATTTACCAATGGAAGATTGAACACTATAGCTAGCAACAACAGCATTACGTTCTGCCATCGCAAGTGCAATTTGTGCATTAATTAACTGAGTACGAGAATTTAAAACATCCAATGTTGTCGCCTGCCCAACACGATTTTCTTGAACACGCCCCTTAAGAGCAATCTCAGCAGCACGAACACTCTCACGATAAGCAACTAAAGAAGCGCGTGCCCCCTCTAACTGAAACCACGCAGAAGTAAGTGCCTGTCTTGTATTACTCTGAGCCAAATCAAGCTGAAGATGAGCCTGCCCCAGCTGTTCCCTAGATTGGCGAATTTGAGCAGACGTACGCCCACCTTCAAAAATGGGAACACTCACTGATACCCCTATTGATTTAGAAACTCCATCCTCTCCATCACCACTGTAAATCCGATTATAAGACGCTGTTGCAGAAAAATCCACTTTAGGAAGCAACGCCCCTTCTTTAGCTTTTACATTGTAAAGTCCAGCATCAACCAAATATTTTGCATAAAGAATTGCTGGATGCATGGCAACGCTAAGTTGATAAGCAGCATCAAGATTAACTGGTAAATTTTTTGCCATTGGTGGACGCTTTAATTTTTCAGGATCAGAACCAATAACTTGTCGATAAACTGCCTCAGCTGATTTTACATCAGCACGCGCAAGACTTAGCTCTGAAACAGCTACAGAACGTGCAGCTTGCGCTTGGAAAAGATCAACACGCCCTCCTTCACCTACATCAAATTTTGCTTTATTCGAACGAACTTGTTCTTCAAGAGCTGCCAAATTTTCTCTACGAAGATCAGCAATACGACGGGCTTGATATACATTAGCATACGCTGTTACAGTGTCGAGAAATGTATTTTGCTCAGCATTACGCAAATATTCATGCTGTGCCCGCAACTTAATCTGAGCTGAAGAAAACATATTTTGCGTAATAAAACCGTCGAATAATCTTTGATTGAACCTTATCCCTATAGATCCAGAAGTTGTATAGGGCCCCACCATGGATTTACTCCGCCCATAACTTCCAACCCCTTCAATTTGTGGCAATAAACCAGACCGTGCAATGACCACATCATCACTTGATATACGCACAGCGGCACGTTCACTATTCAATTTAGCATTGTGTCTATAAGCTTTAAAAAAAGCATCCATCAATGTTTCAGCACAAACAGACCGTGCTATAAAACCACTTAAAACCAGCAACAAGAACACCTGAAATTTTTTATTCATTTTGAACACACTATGCACAATCACACACCCCAAACTAACCATAAAATCATCTTTACAAACAAAACAAATACTAAAATATAAAATCAGGCGTTTTAAAAAAACTAGGAAGACCTTTTACAGCGAGATTAAAAGCACGACGCCCCGCAATAACTCCACCTTCTTTTACATAGATTCGCGCAACACCAGAATTACCTTGTCCTTCAACCACAACAAGACGTCCACCATCTTTTATTTGATCAAAAATACCCTCCGGAATAAAATCGACAGAACCTTCGATAAAAATCAAATCATAAGGCCCCCCAACAGCATACCCCTGCTCCAAAGGTCCATGAACCACAACCACATTGTCACACTGATTACGTTTTAAAATCTCAGAAGCACGTTCTGAAAGAAGTTTATTACTTTCCAACGCAACAACAGATCCTGCAAGTTTTGAAAGTAATGCCGCACAATAACCACTCTTTGCACCAATATCTAAAACAACATCCGATAATTTTACAGCTGCAAGCTGAAGCAATTTTGCTAATGAAGCAGGTCCCATAGAATAGCATGTAGGGCACCCATTTTGCTCTGGATATATAGTAATATCGGTATCAAGATAGCTTAAAGCTTTCATAGCTTCTGGGACAAAATCTTCACGAGGTACCATTAAAAATGCTTCAAGCACTGATAAATCCGTCACATCTACTGTACGAATTTGATTATCAACCATTTTGCGGCGAAGCTCTGCAAAATCTGCAACCATAACGACCCTCTTCTCCTACATACAACAAGAATACAACAAAACGGTAATAATGAGAACCTAAAATCCTTTACTATGGGTGTTACAAAAAAATACGCTACAGTCAACAATTCGATTCTAATTACATATTTTTCATGTAAAAGTGTTTTACCATGAAGGAAAGCTGCTTTCTTGCCTCTATTACCCCTAAAGGCCATCTTATTTTGCATCATCTGGAGGCCTCGCCCGGAATCGAACCGGGATACAAGGATTTGCAGTCCTCTGCGTAACCATTCCGCCACGAGGCCTCATCAACAAACACACCAAGTGTCAATAAGGGAAGGCAATACATCCGTCAAGATGTAGAAATTTTCTCTGTTCTTTTTTTCACTTCTTCTACAATTTATAATATTTTTTTGAAAAAAAGTAATTTTACCCTTTGCAAATCAGTATTGCTTTGCTATAGCCCTTGCAGTTGAATGATTGAGCACTATTCCCCGGTAGCTCAGTGGTAGAGCAACCGGCTGTTAACCGGTTGGTCGCTGGTTCGAATCCGGCCCGGGGAGCCACGTTATTTTTCACTTAAAATAACTCATTGATTTTCTATATATTTTTTGTAGTGAGGGACCTGTAAATAAAAGCAAGGGAATAGAATTTTCAAATCTACCACTACTTTGCAATTCTTTCAATTCCGAATCAGCAGTACTTTTTGGGGAGTTTTTTAAGTTTTAAAATCTCTAACTTTTGCTGACCCACCTTTTGAGGTGTGTGAAGATATTGTCCAGCGCATCCATAAGACGAGCAATATCGATAACAAACATAAAAGCAATGAACGCAATCCACTTCACAAAACAAGACATCATCTTCAAACCCTGATAGGCATTGATCATCTCATGAAGAAGCTGT
>NZ_JBTTDI010000019.1:0-14038 GCF_055796185.1 Bartonella sp. P12B
CTCATCTTGATTTCCTCCATTGCGCGCAATTCACCTGTTGCGTGAATCACGCTTTTGTTAAAATGGTCGTTGTTTGTTGCTAGAAAGAGACCCTATTGATTATTGAATATTAGTACCTATAATCATGGATACGAATTGTTCCACATATAGTCGCTCTTCCGAAAATACGAGTGTTTCCATAAATTTTAGCGGCACCGTGTATATCTACACTTCCGGAAATTTGAGCATTATCGTAAATTACAGCGTTATATTCAATATGAGAATATCCATCAACTTTCGCATTTCCGTGAACGACAGCTCCTGTACCTATAACGGCATTCTCACAAATAACAGCATTGCCATAAACTAAGCCATTAATTATTGCGCTGCCACAAATGTATGCATTTTCCCAAATGCGTGCACTTGCTTCAACTACTGAATTTCCTTCAATTTTTGCATTACCATAAACCTCAACATTATCCAGAACCTTGGCATAGCAATAAACCTTGGCATTCCCATAAACCTTAGCATTGCCATAAACCTTGGCGTCATCATCCACCCAACAATCACCCTCATGGGATAAGTTGCCCTCATGCTCTATAAAACCACCGAGGTCACCTACCTTTACATCTCCAAAGTCTCTCAATGCACGTATTCGGTAAAGCGTAAATCCATCAATCTTCATTGTTTCATCAGTAAGTTCGTATTTTTTCATATGGTTTTTTCTCCAGTTGAGATGGACTGATTGCCGCCAATACATGCGTTCCAACAGACACATGCATCACCATAAATCTTTCCAATAGCGTAAACCTCTGCCCTGCCCTTAACTTTTGCATTTTCATAAACTTCTGCATTATTATAGACATGTGCATTCTCATAAACCTTGGCTTGACCGTAAACACGTGCTTTGCCATAAATTTTAGCTTGGTCGTAAACACGTGCTTTGTTGTAAACTTGTGCATGACCATAAATATGAGACTTGCCGCAAACTACCGCATTACCAGAAACTTGTGCATTATCGTAAACCATGGCATTGTCACGAACTTCTGCTTTTCCGTAAACTTTCGCTTGATTGAAAATACATGCTTCAGATTCAACACAAGCATTTCCAAAAACATTTGCATCGCCACTAATATATGCTCTGTCTGCAATGCGGGCTTTTCCAAATACTCTTGCATTACCGCAAACTTTAGCACTATGAGAAACACAAGCATTGTCCCCAACCCAACAATTCCCCTCATGGCTTAAATTGCCCTCATGCTCTATAAAACCGCCTAAATCACCAGCTTTAATATCACCAAAGTTTTTCAAGGCACGGATACGGCGAACCTTACACTTGTAAACTATATCGATTTCATCAGTAAATTCGTATTTCTTTTCCATGATGGTCATCCCTTAATGCATGCTTTGTCTTTTAAGTTCTTGAGAAAGCACACCAATGCCTTTTGTTGTGATTTTTGCTGAAGGAATAACTTTATTTATTCCGCCAGAAGTTTGAATCGTGATGGTAGGACAATCCATCAGACCTTTTTTAATTTTGTCCTGATAAGGTAACAATGGAGTGGTTGGAACACGCCGATAGACCCAACCTTTTTGCTGTAAGAAGGCAATGAACTGTTTTGGTTGCATTTCGAGTATTTTAGCAGCCTCAGTAAGACCAAAAAGCCCATCATGGCGTTGTAAGCTTTCAAGAGCCATTGCCTTTGGTTTAAGTGTACTCACTTCGCTTTTTAAAGTCTCTAATTGTGTAACGCTTTCTAAAAGCAATTTCTTAACAAAGAGAGGGTCTTCTAAAGCATTTGCAAGATCTAAAGGTTTATTTGCACGCCGTTCACATTCGATAAAGTAAAGACGGGCTTGTTTACCTTTTTCATTACGCTCAACCATGGCAAGCTCTTTTGCCATATCTAATGTGAGATGATAGTCTATTACTGTAACAGCTCTAGATTTTGCGCTCCCCAATTTTGGGGACCGCAAATCTTGTGTTTTTATGAAATCATTTCCCTCTTCAAATGCGTATTGATTAATACGGTCCTTAATCCAAGTAGAAAAATCTTTTCCTATTTCCAAAAACGCATGCAATTCACGTGCGTTGACTGTTCGAACCCTTATGTTATTAACAGTGCTTTCTGATATTGTAATGAGATTACTCATAATCAATTCCGTTTCCTAGTGTGATGAGATTGTTTGCAAAGGGGCTTAAACACCCCCTTTTTTAAATCACGTCACAAAGACGTAAGCGGTGCTGTTCTTCATAAGTACCGTACATTTTATCTTCATATTCACGCTGTTCGATATCGTCTAAGAAAAAACCGTATGCTGTGCTATGTAGAATAAAATCATGAGGTATTATTCCGTAAAAACACTGTTCTTCACGTTCTCTAAGATAGGATTCTGCGATATCTTCAGAAATATCTTCACAACTGTTTTCAGAAGGATTTACACGAAAGATTTTTATGGCATCATCTGCCTCGTCAATCATTTCTAAAACTTGGCTTTCATCAAGTGGACCAGAATGCCCAATGTGTTCATCATCGCAGATAACTAATAAAATTTCATCGGAATTAATAAGAATTGGCTTATCCATAATTTCCCCTCCCTAACGCCTAATAGCGATTGTTTGTGTCAATGTAATTTAATCTACACCAGATCGGCTTTTGCTTCTTCGTGATATGTTGTTATAGAGAAATATACCGTAAAGGATTATTATAGTCAAGTCATTTTATGCTAAAATGGTTTTTTATAAATGAACTTTAATATTTATTACGAATCGGTTTGGGTATTGTAGCGTTCAGTGTAGAGGCATGATACTTCCTAGTATCCCGTAAAAAAATAAATCAGTTAGCTGTATTTGAAATTTATATGCAGGAAAAATTGGGGCAGTGTGCAGACAGAGCCAATCGATGGGTAGATAACGCCGTAGTTTTTTTATAAAAACTGCGGACGAACAAAAAAACCCCGCTTCAGCGGGGCACACATAGGTTGTTAGAATATCTTATAAATATTTTTTTGCTGTTTCTCTTATTCTGTCTGCAAAATCATAAATATTATCTAGCGTTTCAATACCGACTTTTTCATCAATATCAGTATCGAAAAGGGCTAGTTGCTTACGTTTTCTGTTAAAGTGCAGTCGAACCAACGGCTTTCTGTTATTATTGTCAATTAAAATGGCGCAGTACGACTTTGCATCTCTGATAACAATACGGTCGGCAGAAATAACTTCACGCGCAATTGCCTTGACAATCATGAAGCCTTCAACTTCCTCTTCGGTCGTTATTATGGCATGTTCATTACCAATAGATGTAGCAATATTATCTTGCTTGTCGGTTTCAGTTGTTGTTTGTAAAGCGCTAGAAAGCCGACTTTTTACCGCATCAGATATTACTTCGCGAAACGCATTTTTAGTAACACCTGTGAGCATTTCTAAGACATTAGCAGTCAGGCGCCCTTCATAAACATCCGCACAAGCAACACGAACAAAACCTTCGGACGGATTTTCTATTTCTTTTTGGATGTTTTGTTTTATTCCAGATACATATTTGAGCTGCTCGGCTGTCACCAATATATTTTCAATATTAAATGCTGAGCGTTCAAACTTTTTAAGCTCTGTAAGTACCACAGTATTGTATTCTATTACATCAAAAGTAAGGAATGGCCTATTATCGAGCTTGTTTGCAGCATCAAGATCTGTGTAAAAATGAAAAAATCGACCATTTGTCAAAATCGCGAATTTAGCATTCGTTACACTAAAGTATCGATATAATTGACTTAAATGCTTTGAACTCAATTCGCAAGATATCGGTTTGCACTCAAAAAGAATACGTATCTCACCGTCTATACGGATAGCATAGTCAACTTTTTCACCTTTTTTACCAACGGCATCAGCAGTAAACTCGGGAATGACTTCAAGTGGATCGAAAATATCATACCCAAGTGCGCGCAGAAAGGGTAAAACGACCGCTGTTTTGACCGCTTCTTCAGTTAACATAGTATCTGAATGATTTTTGACTTTATCAGCTATTATTTTTAAGCTCTCGTCTACTGTCCCCATTCCCGCTTCTCCTTTGTTTTCAGGGTTTTCTTAAAATCCAAAGAACTTTCCCAACTACACGAATCTCCTCTCCATCAGTTGCCCCATTTATTTTGATAGGTTCTTGATGATTGGGTTCAGTACTTTCAGGCCATAGTTCAAATCCACTAATAGTTTGACGTATACGTTTAGCTGTACGCTCAATCATTTGACCATTGAATCGGCTGCGTTCAACTATCACGAGATCGTTAGGTTCCACATTAATGCCGGCTTTTATTATGTCTACGCAAATAAGTTGATCACCATCACGAGCAATTTTGTTAAGGCAGTTGCCCTCGATTTTTAAAGCAAATTGAAAGTGAGCTGGGTATTTCGAGGTGCTGGGTACATATTCTATGTCATCAAATCCAAAATCCATATCTTCGACCGACATCCACGAGCTAGCAGCAACTTTTCCTATCACCGGTATCATTCCAATAGCATTAGATATGGGATGTATTTCCTTGTTTTCTGGGAAAAGGAGATTAAATGGCTTTACACCAAGATGTGGTGCTAACTTTTCCGCCCACTCTTTGGTTAATTTTCGCTCACCTTTTTCAAGCCGTTTTATTTGAGGTTGCGTGGTACCAGCTTTTTCAGCCAATTTCACCTGTGTGAGTCCCAAATCTTTCCTCAATTTTTTAATTATATGCATGCTCTAAACCTTACACCAAGACTGCTTATTTAACAAAGTCCATAAAGGTATTTTTTTATTGACTAAAGAAGTCCTTTATGGTATTTATTTGAATCATGGAAAAATTGAAATCATATCTCACACGAAATAAACTATCTCAAGCCGAATTTGGGAAGCAAGTTGGCGTAGCACAGAGTACGATTAACAGGTATTTACGCGGCTTGCGGTTTCCTGAGCCTGAAATTGTCTTAAAGATTGAAAAGACAACCAATGGTATTGTTCGTCCCGTTGACTGGTATGTCGATTTATACCCACGCCCCTCTCTTGAAGAGGTAGGCGTGCCACTGACTACAGCTGATAACAAACACCCACAGCACCCTTCACACTCTTAAAGAAGAAAGATTAAGAGATGATAGATGAACCACATATCACTATAAGCAAAGTCCAGTTGATTGATCTTGTTAATAACATTGGAGAGGCAACCATATATTATGGTGTCCGTTCGCCTCAAGATGCACGTTTTGAAACAAGAATAGATCCCTCATCAACAGGTTATTTTGTCTATATGCTGTATAGTATCTTTGCGCGTGATGATAGAAATTATTTTCCGTTATTGCCATACAATGATTTTAATCAATGGTTTTCATCTGTGTTTACGCAAGCTTTTACAACTTGGTTTGATAATTATTTTTCTCAAGAGTTGTTATCTTTTTATCGCTTAAATGATCTGATCTTGTTTATGATCTTAGTCAAAGATAAGCTTGATATCTTAAGGCTTGATCTTTTAAGGGATGAAGTCATCAAAAAAAGAAATCAAATCAATAAATCGTAGCATAAAAACGTTTGCCTAAGTGAGTTAATCCACTCATTACACGCTCTGTCATGGCACACATATAAACACACAACAGTCTCTTAGGGGGGAATATGATCACTAACGCACCAACCATTCTTTGCCTTGATTTAGGCACCAAAACGGGATGGGCGATACGTGGTGCTGATGATCACATAACAAGTGGAACGGTCAATTTTCAATCACGCCGTTTTGAAGGCGGTGGGATGCGTTATTTGCGCTTTAAGCAATGGCTTACAGAAATGAAAGCAACAGCCGGTGGTATTGACGCCGTGTATTTTGAAGAGGTGCGCCGGCATGTTGGTACTGATGCGGCGCATGTTTACGGTGGTTTTCTAGGTCATTTAACCGCTTGGTGTGAACATCATCAGATACCTTACAAAGGCATTCCTGTTGGCACAATTAAGAAGACAACGACAGGAAAAGGAAATGCCTCAAAAGAAGAGATAATACAAGCGATGTGTGCAAAGGGACACAAGCCTAAGGATGATAATGAAGCGGATGCTTTAGCAATTTTATATTTAATGAAAAAAAGGGGATGCGCATGTCTAATGGTATGCCGTGGGTAAGATTTTATTTGTATGACTGGATCAGTGGTACAAATGGAATGACATCTGAACAACGAGGGGTTTATATAACCCTTCTCGTTTGCATGTATGAAAAAAAAGAACCACTTAAAACAGATTTTCAAACGCTTGCACGCGTTTGTCATTGTTCGCAGAAAAAATTTGTATCTATTGTCGAATATCTCGTGAGGAATAATAAACTTGTTGAGACAGATGATGGTTTGTGGAACACGCGTGTTGAAGAAGAGCTGAACAGCCTCAGTGAAGAGTTAGATAATTTTGCCTTTAATAATAATAAAGAAATGGAGGTGAAATATGTCAACTAAATTGCCATGGACCAGACTGTTTGCTGATAAATGGATACTTGACCTTGCTGGTTTATCCTCCATTGAGAGCAATGTTTATCTCAAGTTGCGATTGCAAATGCTTTATACTGGAGAGCCGCTTTTGAGTAATATTAAAGGCTGGGCTAATTACACTGGTTATACAGTAAAAACATTTGTGAACGCCTTAGAAGTTTTATTAAGTATGGGTCGTATCATACGTTTAGAAGATGGAAGCTTGTGGAATTTAGATGTCGAAGAAGAATTAAAAGAAGCGGCTTTTATTCGAGAGCAGGAGGGTAATTATGTCAAATAGATTACCTTGGGTTCGGAATTTTTATCAAGAGTGGATTATGGACTTTGCTGGTACTGATGCAGCAGAGAAAGCTACTTATAGTACACTCACTGCTCTTATGTACCGATCTTGTGAACCGATTTATGATGATACTGCTGCTTTGGCACGCATCGTTGGTTGTTCAGTGCAAACGTTTAAAAAATCATTAGAAAAACTCATTCGAAAAAAATTAATTCTTCGATTGGAAGATGGAAATTTGTGGAGTGCACAAGTTGAAGAAGAATTAAAAAATTGTAATGAGAATTTAAATAGGCTTTCAGAAAAGGCTATCAAAGCTGCAAATACTAGAAAAAATAAGCAGAAAGATAACGCATCAAAAGAATATGATACATCTATCATGACATCATCACAAGATCATCATGAAGTCATGACGAGTTCATCACGAGATCATGATGACATCATCATGACCTCATCACGACAACACATTAACAATAACATTAACATATATAATAAAAAAACTAACACTATCGTGTTAGCAAAAAAAGAAAACGATATTGATTTTGAAAATATCGAAATTGTTGATGAGGGTTATGAACCATCAGAAGATCATGATTGCGAAAAGTTAGCAGATGCAATCGAAACGGTTGCAGAGGATCAACCTTCCATTCACGAGCAAGAAAGCGTTCCCAAAAAAGCAAAACGGGCAAGAACTGATCGCGGCTGTCGATTGCCTGCTGATTTCGAACCGGATTACGATTTCGCAATTGCAGAGGGCTTGCCTCCAGAGCGCGTGAAAATCGAAATCGCAAAGTTTCGAGATTATTGGAAAGCCAAGACAGGCAAGGATGCAACCAAGCATGATTGGCAAGCGACATGGCGCAATTGGATCAGAAACTCAAAAGATCATAAAATTAATCAAATAGGTGGTCAGTATGGAAAATTCACTCCGAAAACTTTCACAAAGCAGCTTGCAGAAGGCTTTAGCGAACTCAGAAATCATCTCTCATCTAGAGAAGATTATCGAGATGATCAATCCGGGGTATCCATTGATGCTGAAAGCTGGGAATACATTGACGAAACAGGAGGAGGAACAAACCTTAGATGCTTGCAATCGTCTAGAAACCTTGCTCTGTGTGAAAGCTTCCGTTGAACAGATTGAAAAAGCTTCTTTTCTGCTTTCAAGCATGCGGGTACCTGCGAATATAGATGCCAAAGCCGTCGTTCTATCCTATGGCATGTTGCTGGACCGCATTTCGTCATATGCCCTGAAAAAGGGTGTTGAAGATATCGTAATTGGTCAAGCAAATGGGGTATCAAAAACCTTTATGCCAACTTGCGGAGAGCTCTTAGCTTATTGCCAAAGCATAGAAAACACCCTTCTTTCAAAAGCCGGCAGTGTGCGTAGAGCGATTGAAAATACACGTGAAAAAGCAGAGAAAGAAAAAACAGCGAGAGATCATTTTAGACCCATAACTCTTGTTCACAAGCAAGAGCTTGAGAAAGCTTTTAGTGGCATAGGAGATGTATTGAAAAAGGTTAAATAGATAGCACAATAGTGAAAAGTGCTGATCATTTTGTGATTAGACATGTGTTTAAATCAACAGAAAATAATTTAAAAAATTGAGATCATAATTTTTCTAGGGGAAATAAATATGTTTACAGATAAGCAGTTAAGAGCCTTGTTTGGCGTTATAATTTTTATATTTTTATGTTTTTCAGGAATTAAAAAAAATCTTGACTTTATTCAGACTATTTTGACATTCGCGTCTGTTTCTTTGGTAATAGTAACAATTGTTTTTGCAATTTTATGCAATTCTCATATTCCTTCTGAGTTGCAGAATAACCCAAAATATAAACACGGCGATACAACAGGTTGGCAGAGGTTAACGCGTGATTTACAACAATATATGCACAAACTCTTAAAGCTCATAACTTTAGCACTTGTCGTTTTAATTTTCCCAAATAGTTATAAAGAAACGGTTTCTTTGCCTGTCATTTCTCAGTACGTAGAGCACAAGCTTTCTTTTTCATTGGATAGCGTACTTTTGTACTCAGATATTGCTCTTTGGTACTCTTTTTTAGTCTGTGTAATTTTTCTTATGTTACGTACACGCAGTTTAATCAATATCTCTATTTACGCGTTACAAGTTTCTACTAAGAAACCATAGTAAAATTTTTGATTTTACATTTTAATTCTGCTTTTACACGTTTTAAGGCTTAATAAAACAAAGTAATACATTAAATATATGTTATTAACATACTGAAAAAATTGTTAAAAATATAAATTATGCTATAATTATTTGTGTATTTTAATGGGACCTGTGAGCATGTTGAATAAAGTAATCTTAATTGGCTATCTTGGTGCAAATCCCGAAAGCAAAACAATGAATAACGGTACTGAGGTGGTCAATTTCCGTATGGCTACTTCTGAAAGCTATACTGATAAGGCAACCAATCAAAGAGTGGACAAAACGGAATGGCATTCTGTTGTGGTGTTTAATCCACATCTGGCAAAAATTGCTCTTCAATACTTGAATAAAGGTTCAAAGGTTTATGTAGAAGGCAAGTTACAAACACGCAAATGGAAAGATAAAAATGGTGGTGAACATCTTGCAACAGAGATTGTCTTGCCACAATTCAAAGGCGAGTTGAAGCTTTTAGATAGCAAAAATAATGACGATCAAGAGCACTCATCATCGTCTTATGACAAAAGTTATAAGCAACCTCTTGATATGCCTCATACTGTTATAAATGATGATGAGGTTCCTTTTTGATTGGGGGCATTAATGAATTACACTATTACAAGTGCAAGGCATAAATATTATCTTATAACAGAGCAACAGATAGAGGTATTAAAGCATAATGCTATATACGTAACTAATTCTGAAGTAGCGATAGGTATTATAATTGGGGTACTCTTATCTTTTATCATTTTGGCTTGGTTACGTGGTGGAGTAGAAGAAAAAATTATTCCACTTTTTATCATAGGTTTCGGTTTAATAATATGGCTGTTCCTTTTGGATCAAAAAACACGATCAATGTCAGATAAGATTTGGCAAAATATTCAACAAACATCCGAGGACATAAGTGAAAAAGAAACGAGCAAAACGTGGACGTCCACGAATTAAGGGATGTGAAAGAGAACCAAATGGACGCATCTCAAGAGCCAAAACACCGCGTGAACCTATTGATAAACTGGCTATAGAAATGCGTGCTAAACGCTTTAATTTAACACTACAAGATGCAAAAAATCCGCTTGCTGGTACCTATATCGGGCGACTTTATTTGCAAGGGAAACTCAATCAAAATCAGTATGAGGCTGCACAAAAGTACCTTGAAGTGAAAAACAATTACCTCTGTGCAAAAGTATTACCTAGTGCTGTTTATGATGATTTTACTCCTTCATCAAATGGAGAAGCACAAAAACGGTGGATTGAAAGAGCAACTGATTGTTATGAAAAAATGAAAGAGATTATCAAAGAAGCACAATATCTATATCGCCAACACAATTTTTATGCTGCATTACAATATCTTGTTATAGAAGATCAAATGCTACCGCATCTTGTTAATTCACTCTGTATTGTACTTGATGCGCTTCACAAACATTTTACGCAAAACCGCTAGTTGTCAAGCAGCATCTTGAACATGAATGGTAACTTCTTTTCCAAGAGTAAGGAGAGTGGATTCTAAAGCGTCTAACTTTGTTGCGTGATTTAAATCCAACAATCGATCAATTTGTATTGGGTGAAGTTCTAAAAGACGTACAAGATCAGCTTTGCGTAAGTTTTTTTCAATCATAGCGTTATGTATTGCAATTTTTAAAGTCACTAATGAAGAGACTTCAACAAAAGGATAGATAGCATCATGCGCTCCCAAAGGAACAACTTCGCGATCTTGGAAACGCCCCATAATAACTGTTAAAAGAGCATTTTTAGCCTGTTCTAAAGCTTCTTTTTCGTCGTTACCGTAAGTAATAAATTCTTGAAAATCTTTAGAGATGACAAGAAGAGTATCATTGTCATCTTTGATAAATTTGATTGTATATTTCATTTGCACCTCCATATTCAAGCTTATTTCAGACCAAGATCTTTAAGAATCTTCTGAACTAATCCTGTTCCTAATTCTTTACGCGTACCATGCATAGGTAAAACAGACTTTTTAGAACCGCGCTTTACAAGCAAATGCCCACCCTTCCCTGCAGTAAAACTACAACCATGCTTTGTAAGATATCTTTTCAATTCTTGACTGTTCATTATAATAATATAACATCTAAAATGTTTTAATACAACACAAATGTTGCATTGAAGGAAAATAAATAACGCTTTCTAAAAACACCAGATTTTGATTAAAAAATAAAAAAAATACTAGATGATGATTTTTTCTGTTGACATCGTGTAAAAAATCGTATTTAATGACAATACGGCACTAGTCGTATTGTGTCTAAAATTCAAAAATGTTCCCCAAAAATTTAGTAAAATATGGACCTGAAACAGGGCTAAAGAGTCTGGTTTTCTTGGTAATTCTGGCTAATCCATCTTTCACAGTGTAAACATCAATATTTGACGCATGATGTCATTAAATCATTCCTCAAAAGGAGCAATAATGAAAGCTGTCATCACTAAACCAATCTGTGTCGTTGGCGACAATAAAAGCACCGTTCGTTTTGAACCTTCTACACAAAATATTCCTTTCGTTGAGGTTTCTAATCAACTCTATGCTCGTCTCAAGCGTGCCAATGCTGCAAAACCTTTTGTTGAAAACAAAACAAACGCAAACCCTGATAAGACAAGTAAAAAGGTTGAGAAAGAAGACAAAGAAAATGGACAAACATCAACTGAAGAAGTGGTAGAGGAAACCACACCCATACAGGCAAAAATACCTAAAGTTTCTAAGCCAGCAACATCTAATCCCAAAAAGGCTTAGAAGTTGAAATTAATTATCCGCCAAAAATGGTATCTTCAGCAAGTAAAGGATACCTTTACAAATCTTCAAGCACCACGCCTTAATTGGGCTTTGCGTAATGCTGTAAATACCGCAGCAAAACAAGTGGAACGCTTTGCTGAAAAGAAAATCTCTGAGCTTACATCAGCCAAATCAAAGCGTATCAAGCGAGGTATTTATATTAAGGGAAAGGCTACAGCACAACTTCTCGAGACAGATATCATTGGCTCTGGAACACCGATACCTCTTAAATTTTTTAAAGCAAGAGAAACAAAACACGGTGTGGCTTATACAATGTTTGGCAAGCAAAAAATCTTACCCCATGCTTTTATTCGAGGAGGAAAATTTCCAAAGCGTGTTGAATTAAAAATGGGCAACAATGTTTTTCAAAGAGCCGATGGTGATCACTTCCCTATTGCAAAACAAATGGGACCATCAATTGCTGGAGTAATGTCCAAGCCAGAAATTGCAAGTACTATTGCACAATATGCCAATGAGAGATTAATCAAAAATATACAGAGACAACTTGAACGCCAAGAATATGCTGCTAACAAGAAAAAGAAATAATGTTCTTAAGCTATGTAGATACACTACTCACTTCAATTGTAATTTTAAAGCAAATTATCACTTTCACTTTGGCTTTTTCCATAAAAAATACAATAAAATCAATGCAAAAGGTACTTCCCAGCGGGTTGGGAGTGTTGCGGGGCAGGACAGCGCGAACTATCGCTAGCGTTAGAATTTTTCAAATTGACTGTACATTGTACACATAACCCATTGATAAATAACGATTTCAATATGTGCACTGTACAATATATGATTATTTAAAGACAAAAAATTATTTTTATTCTTGACATTATTTCTGTAACATGTATTTTCGAATCAGGTGCCTCAAAAACACCTTAGACATGTAGCGGATAGATTGCCGAAACAATCGTTTTTCCGTGTATTAAAAGCTTTGACTCATTATATGTTACACGCATATAATGACCTTGTCGGGTGTGGCTATGTTATACAATACTCTTCTGGGGAAGACATAGCGACGGACTACATGCCGTGTTTTTGAGCGCCCGGCACTCTTTTAGAGTGTCAATCAAAAACGTCTAATTACATGTAGGAGTTATCATGAATACTTTTATAAAAACTATGGGAGGCATTGCTAATAGTAGTGCAGTAGTTCGGACTATGTCTAGTCATGAGATTGCTGAGTTATGTGGTAAAAAGCATAAGAATGTGATGAGGGATATTAAGCAGATATTTAACGAGCTCAAATTTGAGCCGGTTGATTTTAGTGGTACTTATGTTGATGCAAAAGGTGAAAACCGTCCTTGCTACCATCTCCCCAAGCGTGAATGTTTAATTCTTGTCTCAGGTTACAGTACAGCGTTACGAGCAAAGATTATAGACCGTTGGCAGACACTGGAAGCACAGATAGCAACATCTCAGATTGATTACTCAAGTCCTCAAGCAATGATTGGTTTCTTGAATCACTTACAAAGTCAAATCGAGCAGAAAGATCATGTGATTGCGGAGTTAGAACCTAAGGCAAAAGCGCTTGAAGGATTAAAACGAAGCAATGGTTTGTTTGGTTTGATTGAATCTGCAAAAATGTTAGAAGTACGACCAAAAGATCTAACCGATTACTTGCGGAAACATGATTGGGTCTATCGACGGGCTCCAGGTGCTCCTTTGTTACCCTATCAGGATAAGATCAAGAAAGGTTTGATGGATTGCCCTGCTATTACTATTCAAAGACCAGATGGTACAGAAAAGGTGCTCCCTTCAACAAAAATCACATCTAGAGGATTAGCTTGCTTGAGAGAACAAATCCATGGAGGTGTGCAATGAATACCAGTGTTGATTTTTTATGCGATTTGTGGATGGCGCTATCTCAATTTTCTAACCATCAAGGTATTGGAGATGAGGATTGTAACGCCCTAGTTGAGATTATGGGCATGGTAGAGAAAGCTTTGATTTTAAAACTTAAAGATGACGTACCAAATATTACAAAGATTTTAGCAGTTCTTACAGACTTTGGAGCTTCAGAGTTTCCTACAGCTATAGATCCTTTTTTGAAAGCTTACCAGCCGAATTGGGAAAACCCCATTAAAAAGGTTGCTTAAGTAAAACATATCCCTTCCCGTTCTCAAAAATGGGGAGGTAGTCTGATTTAGCAACCGCTTGCTTTTTTTAAGACTTCACCCATACGTGTGCGCCAATCTTTTCCTTGTTTTTTAAAAGAGGCAATAACATTTGGATCAAGGCGGAGAGTAACCGCTTGTTTAGGAGACTCAACTGGTGGTCGTCCACGTTTACGGCGCTCTTCTGTTACATACTTAAAGAAGGAGGAAGGTAAAACATCTTTAGCTGGCTTTAAGCGC